>NZ_JTLF01000230.1:0-12518 GCF_000798855.1 Enterobacter sp. ZOR0014
GAACATGGGTGATTAAAACTGCAGGTTGGTTTAAGTTTTTCTTAATGGGTGGGAATTATGATTTGGGAATTATATAATATAATTCTCTGAGATTTCTTTGGTTATTTATTTAAATCCTATTAAATGCGCTATAATTGATCGTGGCTTGCACAAAAAAGACTGGACTCATTTTGATAGTGAATGGGATAAAAATGAGTCCAGGGAAAAGAAATCAGGCGACCTGAACAGGAATAGCTTTTGCCGTGCGCTTCATTTCGTTATCGCCTTCAAAATAGGCCACTTTGGGCTGCCAGCGACGCGCTTCTTCGTCAGACATCATCACGAAGCTGGCGATGATCACGATATCGCCCACCTCTGCGCAGTGTGCTGCCGCGCCGTTGACGGAGATGATTTTGGACCCGCGTTCGGCGGCAATTGCATAGGTAGAGAAGCGTTTGCCGTTATTGACGTTCCAGATATCGATCGCTTCGTTCTCAAGAATACCCGCCGCGTCGAGGAAATCCTGGTCAATGGCGCAGGAGCCTTCATAGTGCAGGTCTGCCTGAGTCACTTTCACACGGTGAAGCTTACCTTGCAGCATTTTGCGAATCATTACGTTTACCTTTCATCTTCCGGGTAGAAAAACTACGCCAGCTCAACCACTTTGTTGTCAATCAGGCGAGCCTGGCCAAGCCATGCCGCCACCAGAATTACCGCACGTTTGCTTGTCTCTGCAAGTTCGAGCAGCGTATCAGCATCGCGGATTTGTACATCGTCAGCCCGGAGACCTTTGTCGTTCAGCGCCTGTTCCGCAAGAGCAATAATCTCTTCTGCGGTTAATGCTTTCGCCAGAAGCTGATCTGCCATGCTGTTCATGACCTTGCTTAACGCGGGGGCGATTTTACGCTGCTCGGCGGTCAAATAGCCATTGCGGGAGCTGAGCGCCAGCCCGTCTTTAGCACGCACGATCGGCACGCCCACAATCTCAATATCATATCCCATGTCCGCCACCATTTTGCGGATCAGCGCCAGCTGCTGGAAATCTTTCTCGCCGAAGCAGGCGATATCCGGCTGCACCAGGTTAAACAATTTGCTGACGATAGTGGAGACGCCGCGGAAATGGCCCGGACGGCTGGCGCCTTCCAGCATGGTCGAAATTCCCGGAACGTCCACGTAGGTTGCTTCGCCGGTTCCCTGAGGATAAACGTCTGCCGGAGACGGCGCGAAAACAATGTCCGCCTGACGCTTTTTGAGCTTCTCGCAGTCTTCCTGCAGGGTACGCGGGTAGCGCGCCAGGTCGTCTGCGCGGTCAAACTGCATGGGGTTTACGAAGATACTGACCACCACGATATCTGCACGGGCTCTTGCTTCGTCGACAAGCTTCATATGGCCGTCATGCAGGTTGCCCATGGTCGGGACCAGTGCGATACGTTTACCTTCCTGACGCGCGCGACGGATGTGCTGGCGAAGCAGCGGCAGGGTTTCAATGATTAGCACAACGAGACTCCTTAATGGAAACTGTGTTCTTCACCCGGGTAAACACCGGATTCAACGTCGGCAATATACTGCCTGACCGCGGCGCGCATGTCGCCCGCTTCGGTAAGGAAATTTTTCGCAAATTTCGGGATATGCCCACCGGTAATACCAAAGGCGTCGTGCATCACTAAAATTTGCCCGTCGGTCACGTTGCCAGCACCGATACCAATCACCGGAATCGACAGCGCTTCAGTGATACGTTTCGCCAGTTCAACAGGCACGCACTCCAGTACCAGCAATTGCGCGCCTGCAGCTTCCAGCGCCAGGGCATCATCAAACAGCGTCTGTGCCGCATCGCCACGGCCCTGCACCTTGTAGCCGCCAAAGATGTTGACGGACTGTGGCGTCAGGCCCAGATGGCCGCAAACCGGCACGGCGCGTTCGGTGAGCATCTTCACCGTATCCACCAGCCAGGCTCCGCCTTCAATTTTGACCATATTGGCCCCGGCCCGCATGACCGCCGCCGCGTTTTCGAATGCCTGCTCCGGTGTGGCATAGGCCATAAACGGCAGATCGGAAAGCAGGAGGCAGGCTGGCGCACCGCGGCGCACGGCGCGGGTATGGTAAGCAATATCCTCAACCGTGACCGGCAGGGTGGAATCATGTCCTTGTACCGTCATCCCTAACGAATCTCCGACCAGCATGACGTTGATACCCTCTTCGGCAAACAGTTTGGCGAAGCTGTAGTCATACGCGGTGATGGTGGCGAAGCGTTTTTTTTCCTGTTTGCATTTCTGCAGTAAGGAGATGGTGGTTGGTTTCATACTGTTTCCTGATAGCCCAAAGCGAATCTTTGCGCATTCTAACAGTAACATTCCGGGGAACAATGATTTTAGGCAACCGATTAACCACAATTATTTAGCGGCCAACCGGTGGGGGAGAGGTTTACCAGCGAGCGGGTTTTTCCGCGTTCAGGTTGTCCAGAACGGTCTTTAACGAGGTACCGTCCGGGAAGGTGATATCGGGGGCGACTTCAAAGAGCGGCCAGAGCATAAATCCGCGATTTTTCATATCATAATGCGGTACGGTGAGGCGATCGGTATGAATCACCTCCTTGCCAAACAGCATGATGTCGAGATCGAGGGTGCGCGGTCCCCAGCGTTCGGCTTTGCGCACGCGGCCCTGCTGGAGCTCAATGCGCTGGGTATTATCCAGCAGCGCTTCTGCATCAAGGGCTGTTTCCAGCAACACGGCAGCGTTCAGATAATCAGGCTGATCCTGTGGGCCGAGCGGCGGGGTACGATAAAACGACGAGACGGCGACGATCCGGCTTTGCGGAATCTCGCCCAGCGCCTTTACGGCAGCGTTAACCTGCTCCAGCGGAGAGGCTAAGTTACTGCCGATGGCGATACAGGCGAGTGTCATGCTGAACCTTCACGACGCGGCGCACGTTTGCGCGGACGACGATGACGGCGACGCGGTGCGGGCTCTTCATCCAGCCCGGTCAGCATATCCTTCTGTTCCGGCGGAGCGGAAACCTGGAATTCAGCCCACCACTGCGCCAGACGCTGCAGCTCCTGATTGCGTTCAATTTCCGCACGCAGGGACAGCAGATCGAACGCGGCGCGGAACTTTGGATGTTCCATCAGTTTCCAGGCGCGTTTGCCCTGGCGACGGGACATGCGCAGCTGAAGCTGCCAGATGTCGCGCACCAGCGTGGTAATACGTTTCGGGATCGCCAGCGTACGGCACCCTTCGTCCAGCACGTCGTTTGCGGCCAGCGCGAAGGCATCGTAATAGGCCAGGCCGCTCTCCTGAGTAATTCTTTGCGCGGTTTCCAGCAGGGGATACCAGAACATCGCCGCAAACAGGAATGCCGGGTTCACGCGCATGTCATTCTGGATGCGGGTATCGGTATTTTTCAGCACCTGCGCAATCATGCGCTCCATCGGGCTGTCACCGTTTTCGGTGAAGTAGCGCGTAATGGTCGGGAACAGCGGCTGGAACAGGTTGTATTCGCGCAGCAGCTTGTAGGTTTCAAACCCGTAGCCAGCCTGCAATAGCTTCAGCGCTTCTTCAAACAGACGGGCAGGCGGCACGTCGTTGATCAGCGTCGCCAGACGCGGGATCGGCTCTGCCGTCTCCGGGCTGATGCGCATGTTGAGCTTGGCGGCGAAACGCACGGCACGCAACATACGCACAGGATCTTCGCGATAACGCGTTTCTGGCGTGCCGATCAGGCGGATCAGGCCCTCTTTCAGGTCCTGCATACCGCCCACGTAATCACGCACGGTGAAATCCGCCACGCTGTAATAGAGGCTGTTGATGGTGAAGTCGCGGCGCTGGGCATCTTCTTCGATAGAACCGAAAATATTGTCACGCAGCAACATACCGTTCTGGCCGCGCTGGGAGGTCGTGCGATCGGATGCGCCCGCTTCGTGATGGCCGCGGAAGGTCGCCACTTCGATAATTTCTGGCCCAAACATGACGTGAGCAAGACGGAAACGGCGGCCAACAAGACGACAGTTACGGAATAATTTGCGCACCTGCTCAGGCGTGGCGCTGGTCGTCACGTCGAAATCTTTTGGTTTTTTGCCCAGCAGTAAATCACGCACCCCACCGCCAACGAGATAGGCCTCGTAGCCCGCTTTATTCAGACGATAGAGCACCTTGAGGGCATTTTCACTGATATCTTTGCGGGAAATAGTGTGCTGCTCACGCGGAATAACCGACATGTGTGGCTGTGCAATAGCATCGTTCGCCATGCTCTCTTCGCGGCTTAGCACTTTACGGCAAAAATTAGCGACTCGGGTAAAAATGGTACACCTCGTAGTGTGT
This sequence comes from Enterobacter sp. ZOR0014, assembly GCF_000798855.1. NCBI lineage: Bacteria > Pseudomonadati > Pseudomonadota > Gammaproteobacteria > Enterobacterales > Enterobacteriaceae > Enterobacter > Enterobacter sp. ZOR0014. The sequence continues at coordinate 4,294 of NZ_JTLF01000230.1, forward strand.
TTTGTTATGAAAAAAGCGGCTAATCATAGCTCAGCGCAACGCATTTGAGAATGCTGGATTTTTGGCACCGCCGTGAGCGTCCATTGCGCGATGGCCATTTTCAGCAGTTCGTCAATACGCAGATCCTGCCATTCGTGGGTTACATTTTGGTTGAGAAATCGCAGCGCGTCGATCAAAACAGGACGCGGATCGCCGTCTGGCAGGGCTGGGGCGTGGTTTTGCTTGGACAGTTTAATGCCCTGCGCATTGACCGCCAGCGGCAGATGAAGATAACCCGGTACCGTCCAGCCAAACTGCTGATACAGCGATATTTGCCGCACGGTAGGTTCGACCAGATCTGCCCCGCGCACAATTTCCGTGACGCCCTGGAAATGGTCGTCGACGACAACGGCCAGGTTATAAGCAAACAGACCATCACGACGGTGAATAATAAAATCTTCGCGCGCCAGACGTTCATCGGCACGGATCTCTCCGGAGAGCAGATCGTGGAAACGGGTGACGGGCGCACGTTGCAGCAGGCGCACGGCGGCGTTCTCCGGGGGATGATTGAGCGTACGGCAGTGCCCGTCATAGACGCCGCCAACGCTCTGGATACGCGCGCGGGTGCAGGTGCAGTTGTAGGAAAGCCCTTGCTCAGCGAGCCAGGCCAGACGCTCCCGATACGCCTCGTGGCGTTTTGATTGCCAGAGAACCTCGCCGTCCCAGTGCAGGCCGCAATGTTCCAGCTGACGCAGTATGGTCTCTGCAGCACCGGGAACTTCACGCGGCGGGTCAATATCTTCTATGCGGACGAGCCATTTGCCCTGGCTGGCGCGAGCCTGCAGGTAGCTGCCGAGCGCGGCAATTAATGAGCCGAAGTGTAATTCACCGGAGGGAGATGGCGCGAAGCGCCCGATATAGTGTGATTCAGACATATCAACGTTAACAAGGCGGGAGAGACTCCCGCCTTTGGAGTGGGTAAACAGCGCTGGTATTAACCGGCCATCTGTTTTTCGCGGATTTCGGCCAGCGTTTTACAGTCGATGCACAGATCGGCGGTTGGACGCGCTTCCAGGCGACGAATACCGATTTCAACACCGCACGATTCGCAGTAGCCAAAATCTTCGTCTTCGACTTTTTTCAGCGTTTTCTCGATCTTTTTGATCAGTTTGCGTTCGCGGTCACGGTTACGCAGTTCGAGGCTGAACTCTTCTTCCTGAGCGGCACGGTCTACCGGATCCGGGAAGTTTGCAGCTTCATCCTGCATATGCGTAACGGTGCGATCGACTTCATCCCTGAGTTGATTACGCCATGCTTCAAGAATACGCTTGAAGTGCGACAGCTGGGCTTCGTTCATATACTCTTCGCCCGGTTTCTCTTGATACGGCTCCACCCCAGCGATGGCGAGAATACTCAGGGACGATGTTTTACGGTTTTGCCCTTCTTGCATGTTGCTTCTCCTTAACACGCACTATCGATCCCCGTGTTGGGGGAAAAATCAGGTCGCTATAAATAGCAGATGCTTTTCCGTATGGCAATTATCTAAACGTAACACTTGACAAGCCTGTGAGGAAAAGCGTATTTGCGCACGCGGCCAGAACACATAATCATCAATCGTCTAATCCCTTATAAGACAATGGGAAGAGAGGATCTCAGAGTCATATTATCGGCAGAAAGTTCCGCCTTATAAGCGAAAACCTCTACCCCCTGCTTTTGTGCCTCATTCAACAATTGCGCGTATTTAGGGTCAATATGGCGGGCAGGTGAGAACCGTTCAATGGCTGAATGCAGTACCGCAAACAGCAGTACGGCGCGTTTGCCCGCCGCCGCAACACTCATTAGCTCCCGCAGGTGCTTCTGTCCACGTAGCGTAACCGCATCCGGGAAGTAGCCATTTTCCTGTTCCGCTAACGTCACTGATTTTACTTCAATATAGCACTCCGGCCTGTCTTCCGCCTGTAACATGAAGTCAATTCTGCTGCTTTCATCGCCATATTTCACTTCACTTTTATGCGTACCATAACCCACCAGTTCGGGAATAGTGCCATGGGTCAGCGCTTCCTTAACCAGCTGATTGGCGCGCAGGGTATTAACGCAAATAAATGCCCCACTTTGTGTCTCAGTTATTTCCCAGGTATGGGGATATTTGCGTTTAGTATTTTCTGAAGTGGAATACCAGACCGTGTCACCCGGCGTGGCGCAACCGGTCATGGCTCCGGTGTTGGGGCAGTGCAGAGTGAGCGTTTTCCCCTCAGGTGTCACCACGTCGGCGAGGAAGCGTTTGTAGCGTTGGATCAGCGTGGCGGGCTGGAGTGCAGGGCTAAACTTCATCAGGATTCCTTCATCGTGTCGCCCAGCGTCCAGCGCTGTAGCGGCGTGTAGCGTGTGCGTCCTTGAGCAAAGACAGATTCATAAAGCGCGAATGCATTGACCGGGAAAGCCCAGTGAAAACCCGGGGCCGGGAGGGCAACGGCCTGACCGGCATCGCGCAGCAGCGTGATATGCGGATGAAATGGCTGCGGGCTCTGATAACAGCCGCTGCGCGCCGCCTGCGCGCGCAGCATATTCGCCAGCTGCAATAATCCGCGCGGTGGCTGGCGCGTGCCCAGCCAGACCACGCGCGAACGTAGCCATTGCCCTGCATCGTCGAGGTGCAGCGTAAACGGCGGCTGAGAAATCCGCCCGGCCATGGCGGCTAACGCCCGCTGTTTCCCGGCACTTACGTCGCCCAGGAATGCCAGCGTCAGATGCAGGTTCGCGGCCGCAACGGGCCGACCTGCTTCCGGTGGAAAATGTTCAGCGCGCCAGCGTACGATTTGCCGCTGAACAGGGGCGGGCAGCTCAATGGCAAAAAACAGTCGTTTTGACTCAGACATACGGGGGACTCGGTAATGATATGCGCCGATGCTACAATGTACGCCGACTAATGTTAACCCTCTGGAGCTGTTAGTGTCCTCATTGCCAGTCGCCGTCGTCCTTCCCGAGCTTCTTGCTGCCTTACACCACGCCCCGCAGGTTTTGCTTAACGCGCCTACGGGGGCGGGCAAATCCACCTGGCTGCCGCTACAGATCCTCAAAGAAGGGAAGATTGCCGGAAAAATCATCCTGCTGGAGCCGCGCAGGCTCGCCGCACGCAACGTGGCGCAGCGACTGGCGGAACTGCTGAACGAAAAACCGGGCGAAACGGTAGGTTATCGGATGCGTGCCGAAACCTGCGTTGGCCCGTCCACGCGCCTTGAAGTGGTTACCGAGGGCATTCTCACCCGCATGCTGCAAAACGATCCGGAACTGACCGGCGTGGGGCTGGTGATCCTGGATGAATTCCACGAACGCAGCCTGCAGGCGGATCTGGCCCTGGCGCTGTTGCTGGACGTCCAGCAGGGGCTGCGCGACGACCTCCGGCTGCTCATTATGTCGGCGACGCTGGATAACGCGCGGCTGCAGCAGACGCTGCCTGATGCCCCAGTGATTGCCTCCGAAGGTCGTGCATTCCCGGTGGAGCGGCGCTATCAGCCGCTACCTGCCCATCAGCGTTTTGACGAAGCGGTGGCTGTCGCCACGGCTGAACTGCTTCGTCAGGAGCCGGGGTCGCTGCTGCTATTTTTACCCGGTGTGGGAGAAATCCAGCGCGTACAGGAGCAACTGGCATCACGGGTGAGTAGCGACATTATTCTGTGTCCGCTCTATGGCGCGCTGTCGCTGGCCGATCAGCGTAAAGCGATCCTTCCCGCCCCGGCGGGGCAGCGCAAAGTGGTGCTGGCGACCAATATCGCGGAAACCAGTTTGACCATCGAAGGCATTCGCCTGGTGGTGGATAGCGCCCAGGAGAGGGTGGCCAGTTTTGACCCGCGCACCGGGCTGACTAAGCTGCTCACGCAGCGCATCAGCCAGGCGTCGATGATCCAGCGTGCGGGCCGTGCCGGGCGTCTTGCGCCGGGCATTTGTCTGCATTTGACCAGCGCGGAGCAAGCTGAGCGTGCCGCACAGCAAAGCACGCCAGAAATTTTACAAAGTGATTTGTCTGGCCTGGTGATGGATCTCCTGCAATGGGGCTGTCCTGACCCTGCCCAGCTCACATGGCTCAACCCTCCGCCAGCGGTTAACCTCACGGCGGCGCGCAGCCTGCTGACTCAGCTTGGCGCGCTGGAAGGCGAGCGTCTGACGGCGCGAGGGCAGAAAATGGCGGCGCTGGGTAACGATCCGCGTCTGGCTGCTATGCTGGTGGCCGCGCAAGGGAACGATGAAATTGCCACGGCGGCCAGGCTGGCGGCTATCCTTGAGGAGCCGCCGCGCGGTGGCACTAGCGATTTGGGACAGGCATTTTCGCGTAATCAGGGGAACTGGCAGCAGCGGGCGCAGCAGCTGGCCAAACGCCTGAATAGCCGGGGCGGTTCACCTGGCAGCGATAAAATTGCCTCCCTGCTGTCAGAAGCCTTCCCGGACAGAATTGCCCGCCGCCGCGGGCTGGACGGGCGCTATCAGCTGGCAAACGGCATGGGGGCGATGCTGGACAGCGATGATGCGTTAACGCGTCACGAATGGCTGATTGCCCCGCTTTTGCTTCAGGGGAGCCACTCTCCTGACGCACGTATTTTACAGGCGTTTGCCGTAGACATTGATGCGCTGACCCGCGCTTGTCCGCAGCTGCTGCAGCAGTCCGATATCGTGGAATGGGATGAGACTCAGGGCACGCTAAAGGCGTTTCGCCGCAGTCAGATTGGCAAACTGACGCTCGGGACGAAACCGCTGGCGAAGCCGTCAGAAGAAGAGTTACACCAGGCGATGCTGAACGGCATCCGGGAAAAAGGGCTGAGCGTACTGAACTGGACGCCGGAAGCTGAACAGTATCGTATACGCCTGCACTGCGCCGCGAAGTGGCTGCCGGAACACGGCTGGCCAGCGGTGGATGATGAGACGCTGCTGGCTACGCTTGAGCACTGGCTACTGCCGCAAATGAGCGGCGTACACTCCTTGCGTGCGCTCAAGGCGCTTGATGTTAAGACCGCGTTACAGAATTTACTGGACTGGTCATTACGTCAACGTCTGGATAGTGAACTGCCTGGGCATTACACTGTGCCCACCGGGAGCCGGATTGCCATACGTTATCATGAGGATAATCCTCCGGCGCTGGCGGTACGGATGCAGGAGATGTTTGGTGAAGCCACCACACCGTCTATCGCAGAAGGGCGTGTGCCGTTGGTGCTTGAGCTGCTGTCGCCTGCGCAGCGTCCGCTGCAGATCACCCGCGATCTGGGCGCGTTCTGGGCGGGAAGTTACCGGGACGTGCAGAAAGAGATGAAAGGGCGCTATCCCAAACACGTCTGGCCGGACGATCCGGCGAACACGGCGCCGACACGGCGGACGAAGAAGTATTCGTGAATCAGGGGAAGAGGGGAGTGCGGCCTGGATTGTGCGGGCTGGATTGTGCGGCCTGATGCCCTCACCCCGGCCCTCTCCCATGGGGAGAGGGAGAAAACACTAAAGACTTTCCTGCAAGGAAAGTCTTGCTGTTTATTTTGAGAGATTTCTTCTTTCACAGGTCAGTGGAAGAAATGAGAATCGGGCCTTTGCGCCTGAACGTTGCGGAGAAAAAGCATGGCGGGGAATGACCGCGAGCCAATAGGACGTAAGGGAAAACCCACGCGTCCGGCGAAAGAAAAGGTAAGCCGTCGTCGCCTCAGAGATGAGGACTATGACGATGACTATGAAGACGATTATGAGGATGAAGAACCGATGCCGCGTAAAGGAAAAGGCAAAGGGCGCAAGCCTCGGGGCAAACGCGGCTGGTTCTGGCTGCTGCTGAAGCTGTTCATTGTTTTTGTTGTGCTGATGGCGATTTACGGCGTTTATCTGGATCAGAAGATCCGCAGCCGTATCGACGGTAAAGTCTGGCAGTTACCTGCGGCAGTGTATGGCCGTATGGTGAACCTTGAGCCAGATATGTCCATCAGTAAGAACGAGATGGTGAAACTGCTGGAAGCGACCCAGTATCGTCAGGTGTCGAAGATGACGCGCCCTGGCGAATTTACCGTTCAGGCGAAAAGTATTGAGATGATCCGCCGTCCGTTCGACTTCCCGGACAGCAAAGAGGGGCAGGTGCGCGCGCGTCTGACCTTTGACGGCGATCGTCTGGATACCATCGAGAACATGGATAACAACCGTCAGTTCGGTTTCTTCCGTCTCGATCCGCGTCTGATCACCATGCTCTCGTCGGCTAACGGCGAGCAGCGCCTGTTTGTAGCGCGTAACGGCTTCCCGGATCTGCTGGTGGATACGCTGCTGGCAACCGAGGACCGTCACTTCTACGAGCACGACGGCATCAGCCTTTACTCTATCGGCCGTGCGGTACTGGCGAACCTGACCGCGGGTCGTACCGTGCAGGGGGCGAGTACGCTGACTCAGCAGCTGGTGAAGAACCTGTTCCTCTCCAGCGAACGCTCCTACTGGCGTAAAGCCAACGAAGCGTACATGGCCGTGCTGATGGATGCGCGTTACAGCAAGGATCGTATTCTTGAGCTGTACATGAACGAGGTTTACCTCGGTCAGAGCGGCGATAACGAAATCCGCGGCTTCCCGCTGGCAAGCCTGTACTACTTTGGCCGCCCGGTGGAAGAGCTGAGCCTGGACCAGCAGGCATTGCTGGTGGGCATGGTGAAAGGGGCGTCCATCTACAACCCGTGGCGTAACCCGAAACTGGCGCTGGAGCGTCGTAACCTGGTCCTGCGTCTGCTGCAACAACAGCAGGTGATCGATCAGGAACTGTACGACATGCTGAGCGCGCGTCCGCTTGGCGTGCAGCCGCGCGGTGGGGTGATCTCTCCTCAGCCTGCGTTTATGCAAATGGTGCGTCAGGAGCTGCAAAGCAAGCTCGGTGATAAGGTCAAAGATCTCTCCGGCGTGAAGATCTTCACCACCTTTGACTCCGTGGCCCAGGATGCAGCAGAAAAAGCCGCGGTGGAAGGTATTCCGGCACTGAAGAAACAGCGCAAGCTGAGCGATCTGGAAACCGCCATGGTGGTGGTTGACCGCAACACCGGCGAAGTACGCGCGATGGTGGGCGGTGCCGAGCCGCAGTATGCGGGCTATAACCGTGCCATGCAGGCGCGTCGTTCGATTGGTTCTCTGGCAAAACCGGCGACCTATCTCACCGCCCTGAGTCAGCCGAATCTGTATCGTCTGAACACCTGGATTGCCGATGCGCCAATCTCACTGCGTCAGCCTAACGGTCAGGTCTGGTCCCCGCAGAACGATGATAAACAGTTCAGCGGCCAGGTTATGCTGGTGGATGCGTTGACCCGTTCCATGAACGTCCCCACGGTTAACCTCGGTATGGCGCTGGGCCTGCCTGCGATTGTCGACACCTGGCAGAAACTGGGCGTGTCGAAAGATCAGCTGCATCCGGTTCCGGCGATGATTCTGGGGGCACTTAACCTGACGCCGATCGAAGTGGCACAGGCGTTCCAGACCATTGCCAGCGGCGGTAACCGTGCGCCGCTTTCGGCCCTGCGCTCGGTGATTGCCGAGGATGGATCCGTGCTGTATCAGAGCTTCCCACAGGCAGAACGTGCGGTGCCTGCGCAGGCGGCCTATATGACGCTGTGGACCATGCAGCAGGTTGTGCAGCGCGGTACTGGCCGTCAGCTGGGGGCGAAATATCCGGGTCTGCATCTGGCGGGTAAAACCGGGACCACCAACAACAACGTCGATACCTGGTTTGCCGGTATTGATGGCCGTGAAGTGGTGATCACCTGGGTAGGCCGTGATAACAACCAGCCAACCAAGCTGTACGGTGCAAGCGGGGCGATGTCGATTTACCAGCGCTATCTGGCGAATCAGTCTCCGGTGCCGCTGAACCTGGTTGCGCCGGAAGATATCGTCGATATGGGCGTGGACGGTTCCGGTAACTTTGTTTGCGGCGGTGGGATGCGTACCCTGCCGGTCTGGACCACCAATCCGGACTCCCTCTGCCAGCAGAGCCAGCCTGAACAGCCAACGGGCAACCCGTTCGATCAATCTTCTCAGCCTCAGCAGCCGCAGCAACAACAGCCGCAGCAGCAGAATGAGAAGAAAGACAGCGATGGCGTAGCCGGCTGGATTAAGGACATGTTTGGCGGGAATTAATTAATTCCCTGAATAAAAGGCCGATTTATTTTAAATCGGCCTTTTTTATTGTTTACAGTCCGCAATCCTTTAAAAAAAGTTAATTCAAAATTAAGAATTCCTAAGATTCATTATTTTTTATTTAA
>NZ_JTLF01000134.1:0-26310 GCF_000798855.1 Enterobacter sp. ZOR0014
GCGTGGGCAACAGCGTCAGCAACACCGCGAACCTGCTGGTGGATACCGCGCTGCCAACGGTCACTATCAACACCGTGGCGGGCGATAACGTCATTAACGCGGCGGAAGTGGCTTCAGGCCAGACCCTCAGCGGCAGCGTGACGAACGCGGAGGCGGGCAATATCGTTACCGTGACCCTTGGCGGCAACAGCTACACCGCGACGGTGCAGAACGATCTGACCTGGTCCGTGAGCGTGCCGGAGTCTGTTCTGACGGCGCTGGGCAACGGCGATTTGACGGTGTCAGCGACCGTGACCAACGGTCATGGCAATACCGGGGCGGGCGAGCGCGAAATCGCTATAGACGCCAGTCTGCCGGGCCTGCGCGTTGATACCGTCGCGGGTGACGACGTGATCAACAGCATCGAACACGGTCAGAACCTGATCGTCACCGGCTCCAGCGACGGGCTGGCGGTGGGAACCACGCTCACCGTGACCGTCAACGGCAAAACGTATGCCGCCTCCGTGCTGGCAGACGGTACCTGGAGCGCGGCAATCCCGGCGGCAGACGTGGGGGCGCTGGCAGCAGGCACGGTCACCGTTACCGTGGCAGGCCAAAGCACCGCGGGTAACCCGGTCTCCATCAGCCACGATGTGAACGTGGATCTGGCCGCGGTCGCCATCAGCATTGATGCGATTGCTACCGACGACGTGATTAACGCGGCGGAGAAAGGCGCGGATCTGGTGCTTTCAGGCAGCACGTCGAACGTTGAGGAAAACCAGACCGTTACCATCACCTTCGCCGGGAAGACGTACACCGCGAAAGTGGATGCCGACGGCAACTGGACGGCTACCGTGCCTTCCGCAGATCTGGCGGGCCTCAAAGACGGCGATGCCAGCGTGCAGGTGAGCGTGACTAACGTGAACGGCAACAGCGCCTCTGCGGGCCGCGAGTACAGCGTGGATGCCACCGCGCCAGCCGTCACCATTGATACTGTCGCGGGCGATAACGTGATCAACGCCAGCGAAGCGTCCGCAGGCGTGGCCATCTCCGGTACCACCACCGCGGAAGCCGGGCAGACGGTTACCGTGACGTTGGGCGGTAAGAGCTACACCGCGCAGGTGCAGCAGGGCGGTATCTGGAGCGTCAACGTGCCGGGCACCGATCTCTCCGCACTGGCGGATAACGGCTATACCGTGCAGGTCAGCGTGAGCGACGCGGCGGGTAACCCGGGCAGCGCGGGTAAAGCGATTACGCTTGATACCACGCCACCGACCGTCAGCGTTAACGTTGTGGCGGGCGATGACGTGATCAACAGCGTGGAACACGGACAGGCGCAGATCGTCAGCGGCACGGCAACCGGCGCGAACGTCGGGGATAAAGTGGTCATTACGCTGGGTTCGAACCAGTACACCACCACCGTTGACGCCAGCGGCAACTGGAGCGTGGGCGTGCCGGCCAGCGTGATTTCCGGCCTCAGCGACGGCACAGTGACGCTGAGCGCAACCATTACCGACAGCGCGGGCAACAGCAGCACCCAGACGCACGACGTGGTGGTCAACACCGCCTCCGTGACGTTGACGGTAAATACCCTCAGCGGCGATGACGTTATCAACGCGGCAGAAGCGGGTAATGCGCTGGTGATTAATGGCTCCAGCGCCCAGTTTGCCAGCGGTACGCAGGTGACCGTGACCCTGAACGGCAAGACCTACACCGCCACGATTCAGAGCGACGGCACCTGGACGGCTACCGTCCCGGCCGCCGACGTAGGCGCACTGGCCGATGGCGCACGCTATCAGGTGTCTGTTTCGGCGCAGGACAGCGCGGGTAACAGCGCCTCGGCAACGCACGACATCAGCGTAGATACCACCGCGCCGGTGGTAAGCATTGCGACGCTGTCGGGTGACGATGTGCTGAACGCGGCAGAAGCGCAGCAGCCGCTGACGGTTCACGGTGCCTCCAGCGCCGAGGCCGGCCAGACCGTTACCGTGACGCTGGGCGGCAAAACCTATACCGCTACCGTGGCCAACGACGGCACCTGGACGCTGGACGTACCCGCGGCGGATCTGGCCGCGCTGAGCCAGGGGGCGCTGACGGTGACCGCCTCGGTCAACGACAAAGCCGGGAACAGCGGTCAGACGACGCACACCTTAACGGTGGATACCGTCGCGCCGACCGTGACCATCAGCACCGTGGCCGATGACGACATCGTTAACAATGCCGAGCAGCTGGCGGGCCAGACCATCAGCGGTACCACCACGGCGGAACAGGGCCAGACGGTGACCGTCTCCTTCAACGGGCACAGCTATCAGGCCACCGTCGGGGCAGACGGATCGTGGTCGGTCTTCGTGCCGGGCCGTGACTTCCTCGGCCTGAGTGACGGGCAGTACGCGATTACCGCCACGGTGAGTGATAAAGCAGGTAACCCTGGCAGCGCAACGCACGACGTAACGCTGAACGGTGATGTCCCAACTATCACCATCAACACCTTTGCGGAAGATGACATTGTCAGCGCCGCCGAACACGGCACGCCGCTGGTCATCAGCGGCACCACCGACGCGCCTGCGGGCCAGACGGTGACCATCACGCTGAACGGTAAAACCTACACGGCGACCGTTCAGAATGACGGTACCTGGCGCTATACGGTCGGAAGCGCAGACGTGACCGCGCTGGCGGACGGCGGTTCGTACGTCATTAACGCGCAGGTCAGCAACACCATCGGCAACAGCGGCAGCGATAACCACAGCGTCACCGTGGATCTCACCGCGCCGTCGATGGGCATCAGCATTGATTCTCTGCAAAACGACACTGGCCTGAGCGCGAGTGATTTCATCACCAACGACGCTCAGGTCGTGGTCAACGGCTCGCTGACCGCGCAGCTCGGCAATAACGAGAAGGCGCAGATCAGCCTCGACGGTGGGGCAACCTGGATTGACCTGACCGTGACCGGCACCACATGGCGTTATACGGACGGCCGCACCCTGACCGACGGGACCTATCAGTATCAGGTGCGGGTGATTGATAACGCGGGCAACGTGGGGTCAACGGACAGCCAGGACGTGGTCATTGATCTGACGAAACCGGCGGCAACGACCATTACCGTGGATTCCGTTTCCCAGGATACCGGCCTGTCCGACAGTGACTTCATCACCAGCGACAACCAGATCAGCCTGAAAGGGACGCTCGGCGCGGCGCTGGGCAGCGGTGACCACGCGCAGATCAGCCTCGACGGCGGTCTGACCTGGACCGACGTCAGCGTCAGCGGGCTGAGCTGGACGTATGTCGATGGCCGTACGCTGGCCGACGGAGATTACAACTACCAGCTGCGCGTGATTGACGACGCTGGGAATATCAGCGCCACCACCAGCCAGGTGGTGACCATTGATACCGTCGCGCCGGACGCCAGCAAAACCATCGCCATCGACCGCATCAGCGACGATACCGGCCTGAGCAGCAGCGACTTTATCACCAACGATACGTCCCTGACGCTGCACGGCTCGCTCGGCGCGACGCTGGCTGACGGCGAGTACGCCCAGATCAGCATCGACGGCGGCGTCACCTGGCAGAACGTGATTGTGACCGGCAACAGCTGGTACTACGTCGACAGCCGCACGCTCGGGAACCAGACCTATGACTACTACGTTCGCGTGGTGGATGCGGCGGGCAACGTGGGGGCCAGCGCTCATCAGCAGGTGACCGTTGATACGGTCGCCCCGGATGCGGCGATTACGGTGACCGTGGATAACATTACCGTCGACACCGGGTTTGACAACAATGACTTCCTGACCAGTTCGACCTCGTACACGCTGCACGGCACGCTTGGCGCAGAGCTGGGGGCGGGTGAGTTCGTTCAGGTGAGCATGGATGGCGGCACCACCTGGGTGTATGCCACCGTGAGCGGGACCCAGTGGAGCTACAGCGATACGCGTACCCTGACCGACGGTAGCCATAACTACCAGGTGCGGGTGATTGACCAGGCGGGTAACGTCGGGGCAACCACCTCGCAGGCGGTGACGGTGGATACTCAGGCGCCGCAGTATGGCATCACCATCGACAGCATCAGCGAAGATACCGGTCAGTCCGGGAGTGATTTCATCACGATGGACACCACGCTGACCATTAACGGCTCGCTGGGCAACGCGCTGGCAAACGACGAGCGCGTGCAGATAAGCCTCGACGGCGGGAATACCTGGTCTGACGCCACGGTCACCAACCAGCGCTGGAGCTACACCGATACCCGCGATCTGGCGGACGGCGATTACACCTACCAGGTGCGGATCATCGACCAGGCGGGCAACGTGGGCTCTACCGCGTCGCAGGTGGTGACGGTGGATACCACGCCGCCAGACACGGTGGGAACGGTCGTGAGCTATACCGACGTTGAAGGGGAACGTACGGGCACCTTTGGCAGCTCGGTCGCCACTGACGATAACTCACCGGTGATCAACGGGACGCTCAACCGCGCCCCGGACGATGGCGAGATCGTCCAGCTTTACCGCGATGGCGTCTTGCTCGGCCAGGTGACCATGAACGGCAGCGCGAGCTGGTCCTTCCAGGATAACGGCCTGAGCGATGGCAATCACACCTACATTGTGCGTGTCACCGACAAGGCCGGTAACTATACGGAATCGGACGGCTTTGTGCTGAGCGTGGATACCAGCATACCGACCACCACGGCGGCGATTACCGCGCAGACCACGTCGGATACCACGCCGATCGTCAGCGGGACCGTCTCTGCCGATCTGGTGAACGGTGAGTATCTGGTGGTGACGGTGAACGGGAAAACCTACACCTCCCAGACGGGCGGTGCGGTGGTGGTCGATCCGGATCACAACACCTGGTATCTGCAGATCCCGGACAGCGATGCGCTGAACGTCGCGAGCTACAGCGTGACGGCGCAGGTGAAGAGCAGCGCGGGTAACGGCAATACCACCGGGACGACCACCGGCAGCCTGGTGATTGACACCACCACGGTGAATACCGACTGGGCAACCACGGCGGGGAACAGCAACAACTCCACCATGACCCTTGGCATGAACAGCAGCGGTCTGTGGAATATCATTGCGAACGGCCAGTCTTACTCCAGCAGCGATAGCTCGACCTATGCCGGAAATACGCTGACCAACACCCGTAATTACTACGTGGTGAGCCAGACCGCCGCTGACTTTGACCGTAACGGCACGCAGGACATTTTCGCCACGGAGAACACCTACGCGGGATCCACGCAGGTGATGTGGACCTACGATGGTAGCACCTATAACGCCAGCCAGCTGGGAATGGGCACTACCATCTGGTACGGCGGCGTGATTGCGTACGACAAAACCGGTGATGGTTATCTGGATTTGGCCTACGGCGATGCGGGTGCAGACTCCATTACGTACCTGATCAACAACAACGGGGTACTGTCGCCCGACGGCACCAACGGCGGCGCAGGTTTCTGGGGACAATTCACCACCATGCGTGAAATCTCCGGCGTTGACCTGAACAACGACGGTACGGTGGATATTGTTCAGCACACCAACCGCAGCGGCGCGTACTCGTTAACCGTAATCAACAACAACGGCAACGGCACGCTCTCTATCGGCCAGAACCTGACCAACGTGTTTGTGGTCAACGCCGCGAACACCACCACGGCGGCGTCCATGACGTGGGCAGACTTCAACGGCGATGGCTACATGGATCTGTACCTGGGCAGCAGCTACAACAACAACGGCGGGGTGATCTACTACAACGACGGCACCGGGAAGCTCTCAACCACCAAGAGCGCGGTGGAAGCCTCTAACGCGTCGGCGGGGTATCTGTCGGTGGCGGTGGACTGGAACGGCGACGGGCAGATGGACATCATCAAGCTCAGCACCTACGGCGCGTCACAAACGGCGACCCTGTTCACCAACAACGGGTACGGTTCCACCTGGACCTCCAGCCAGCTGGCATCCGGTATCGCCTACGCTACCGGCGTGGCCGCGGTGGACTACAACTGGGACGGCGCGAAGGATCTGCTGGTGTCTCAGCAGAACGGCAAGGTGGTGCTGGTTCAGAACAGCAAAACCATTGCGGACGGCACCGCGATGCATCTGCACATTGTCGATAGCGAGGGTATCAACGCTTACTACGGCAACACGGTCAACCTGTATAACGCCGCAGGCGTGCTGGTGGCCTCGCAGATCATCAACGCCCAGTCCGGTATCGGGTCGAACGATACCTCTGCGCTGGTGAGCTTCTACGGTCTGGATCCGAATGAAACCTACTCGGCAGAGATTGTGAAGATCACCAACGGTGTGTCGGATAACGTCACCTGGAGCGGTCTGGACGCGGGTAACGGCAAAGAGGGCTACGTCCTGACGGCCGAAGCGGCGACCGGCGGCCACAGCGGGACAATCACCGGGACCGGGTATAACGACACCTTCATTGCAGAAGATGGCACCTATACCTACAACGGCTCCGGCGGCTGGAATACCCATTCCGACTACGACACCTGGAGCAACACCGGTGGGATGGACGTGGTGGATTACCGCAATGCGACCTCCGGCGTGACCGTTGACCTGCGCCTTTCAACCGCACAGGACACTGGCTTTGGTACCACACGGCTGTTGAATATTGAAGGCATTAACGGTTCGGACTTCGACGATGTTATCACCGGCAACAGCGCTGATAACCGGTTCGAAGGCCGCGGCGGGAATGACACCTTCAACATCGGCAGCGGCGGTCACGATACGTTGCTCTACAAGCTGATCAACGCGTCGGATGCCACGGGCGGTAACGGTCACGATGTGGTGAACGGCTTTACCGTCGGCACCTGGGAAGGGACGGCGGACACGGACCGTATTGACCTGCGCGATCTGCTCTCAGACAGCGGCTATACCGGCACGGGCTCAGCGAGCTATGTGAACGGCGTGGCGACGCTGGACAGTAGCGCGGGCAATATCACCGATTACATCCGCGTGGTGCAAAACGGCAGCAATACCGAGATCCAGGTTGACCTGGACGGTACCGGCGGCCAGTTCTCGCCAACCACTCTGGTGACGCTGAACGGCGTGCAGACGGATCTAGCGACGCTGCTGGCTAATCATCAACTGTTAATTGCGTAAAACCCTGCCGCGGGGAGCGATCCCCGCGGCCTTTTGGCATTTCTATACACGAATAGCGTTAACCCGGAGATTATGAAGACACATCCACAGTACGAACCCTGGCTGCAGGGCATGCTGATCATCGCGAAGCACTATCGGCTGGACTTTTCCGCGGAACATGTTCGGGTCACGATTAACCATGAAAGTCAGTCTCCGCGCCAGCTGGTGCTGGAGGAGATGGCTCGCCAGCTAGGGCTGGGGATGCGTGTAGTGGCGGCGGAAGCGGTCTCTCTCGATCCGTGGCGTTTACCGCTGCTGGCGGAATTCACCGGCGGACAAATCGCAGTGATTACCCGCATGGACAACGAAGGCAACGTCAGCCTGCAGTTTAGCGGAGACGGTGGCCTGGAGACGACGCTGACGCTGGAAGCGCTCGGGACACGGTTAAAAACCCTGCTGGTGCTGCGCCCGCTGGAGTCCACACCGGATGCCCGCGTGGACGATTACATTAAACCGTATGAGAAAAACTGGTTCTGGCAGCTGGCGCTGAAAGACTGGCGACGCTACAGCGACGTTATGCTGGTGGCGCTGGTGGCTAACGTACTGGCTCTCTCTGGCATGGTCTTTTCCATGCAGGTGTACGACAGGGTAGTACCGTCGCAATCAGAAGCCACGCTGTGGGTGCTGTTTGGCGGCGTCATGATCGCCATTGTCTTCGAATTCGTCATGCGCATGCTGCGCGTGCATATATCTGACGTGGTGGGGAAACGCGCCGACCTGCGCATTTCAGAGCGTGTGTTTGCCCACGCGCTGCGGATTAAAAATGGCGCACGCTCCAAATCAACCGGTTCGTTTATTGCGCAGATCCGCGAGCTGGAGTCGGTGCGTGAACTCATCACCTCCACTACCATTGCGGCGATCTCCGATCTGCCGTTCTTCCTGCTGTTCGTCTTTATTCTGTGGATGATTGGCGGCCCGCTGGTGCTGGTGGTGCTTCTCGCCGTGCCGCTGTTGCTGATTCCGGGCCTGCTGGTGCAGCGTCCGCTGGGCAAACTCTCCAGCGAGGGGATGCGCGAATCTGCTATCCGTAACGCCACGCTGGTGGAGGCGGTGCAGGGCATTGAGGACATCAAGCTGATGCGCGCCGAGCAGCGTTTTCAGAACCAGTGGAATAACACCAACGATGTCGCCGCCAGCGTCGGCATGAAGCAGCGCTGGCTGACGGGCCTGCTGCTGACCTGGACCCAGGAAGTGCAGTCTATCGTCTATGCGGTAGTCCTGCTGGTGGGCTGTTATCTGGTGATCAGCGGGGATATGACCACCGGTGCGCTGGTAGGAACCTCGATTCTGGCGTCGCGCACCATCGCGCCGCTGTCGCAGATCTCAGGCGTGCTCTCCCGCTGGCAGTCGGCAAAAGTGGCCCGTAAGGGGCTGGACGACCTGATGCAGCGACCGATTGACGATCCGCAGCACGGGAAGAAGGTGCATAAAGCCCATCTGCGCGGCGACTACTTGCTGGAGGACGTCGGGTTTTACTACGATGAAGAAGAGAAACTCAGCGTGCTTAACATCAGCAAGCTACAGATCCGTGCCGGGGAGCGCGTGGCGGTGCTTGGCCGAAATGGCTCCGGCAAAAGCACGCTGCTGCAACTTCTGGCGGGCATGCAGGAGCCGCAGCAGGGCAGCATCCTGCTGGACGATATCGCGCTTAACCATCTGGACCCGGCCGATCTGCGTCGCGACATGCAGTTGCTCAGCCAGCAGGCGCGGCTGTTCTTTGGCTCCGTGCGGGACAATATCCTGATGGGTAATCCACTGGCGACTGACGAAGAAATTCATCAGGCGCTGGTGAACAGCGGCGCGCTGGAGTTTGTGCGCAAGCAGAAAATGGGGCTGAACACCCTTATCAATGAAGGCGGCACGGGGCTGTCCGGCGGGCAGCGTCAGGCGCTGCTGCTGGCGCGCGCGCTGATCACTTCTCCGACGATTCTGCTGCTGGATGAGCCTACCGCCTGGCTGGATGAAGTGAGCGAGAAGCAGTTTATTCAGCATCTTCACCAGTGGCTGGGCAAGCGCCGGACGCTGGTGGTGGCCACCCACCGCCTGCCAATTCTGGACCTGGTTGACCGCATCATTGTGCTGGAAAACGGCAAGGTGGTGATGGACGGCCCGCGCGACGCGATCCTGCATCAGCACGGTATGGCGACGCCAAAAGCCGCGCAGCGCACCGTGACCATGAAAGCGGCGGCGGTTGCTGAGGAGGGTGTGGCATGAATGATTTAACCCGTTTAAATAGCCGTCTGAAAGAGCCACGCCTGCCAAGGTCGTCGCTGGTGGCATGGGCGCTGTTCGCCCTGCTGGCGGTATTTATCGCCTGGGCGAGCCTGTTCGAGCTTGATGAAGTCACCACCGGCAGCGGCAAGGTGATTCCGTCTTCGCATGAGCAGGTGATTCAGTCCCTGGAAGGGGGCATTATTCACAGCCTGATGGTGCGCGAAGGCGACATTGTCGAACGCGGTCAGCAGCTTGCGCAGTTAGACCGGACAAAAACCGAGTCCAGCGTGCTGGAGAGTGAGTCCCGTCTGAATGCCGCGCTGGCAACGGCGGCGCGCCTGAAGGCCGAGGTCAACGACACGGCGCTGATTTTTCCCGAAGAACTGGATGACGACGTTGAACTGGTCAAACAAGAGACGGCGCTCTATCAGTCCCGTCGCGAAAGCCTGGAAAAAGGGCTGGCCGGCCTGCGCCAGGGGGCTGAACTGGTGCAGCGTGAACTGTCGTTAACCCGTCCGCTGGTGACCCAGGGGGCGGCCAGCAAGGTGGAGGTGTTACGTCTTGAGCGTCAAAAAAATGAGCTTGAGAATAAAATCACCGAGATGAAAAACCAGTATTACGTTCGCGCCCGTGAAGAACTGGCAAAAGCCAACGCGGAAATTGAAGCTCAGCGTTCGGTGATGAAAGGACGTGAGGATTCCCTGACCCGGCTGACCTTCAATGCGCCGGTGCGTGGCATCGTGAAGGATATTGACGTGACGACCGTGGGAGGCGTTATTCCGCCGAATGGCAAACTGATGAGCCTGGTGCCGCTGGACGATCAGATGGTGGTTGAGGCAAAAATCTCCCCGCGCGACGTGGCATTTATCCATCCCGGCCAGAAAGCGCTGGTAAAAGTGACGGCCTATGACTATTCCATTTACGGTGGGCTGGAAGGGGAAGTGACCATGATTTCACCGGATACTTTGCAGGATGAGGTGAAAAGGGATGTCTACTACTACCGCGTTTATATCCGCACCGACAGTAACCATTTGACCAATAAGCAAGGTAAGGAATTTCCGGTCTTTCCGGGGATGATTGCGACGGTGGATATCAAAACCGGCAGTAAAACCATTCTTGATTATCTGTTGAAGCCGCTCAACAAAGCGAAAGAAGCGCTGCGGGAGAGATAAGGGCAGGGCGTTCGGGGAACCGAACGCCATTTTTATTATACCGTTAATGTGACGTTGTTGGGGTGGCGTCGTTCTTTCGGTACCACGTTAATGTAATGGGTGACATACGCGAAATAGAGTCCGGCATAGTTTTCGACCAGTTCGAGAAAAGCCGGATACACCGACAGGCGACCGTCACCGCGATCTTTCAGATATCCTGCCTCTTGCGCTGTTTTGATAATCCGGTTGACGTGGATCCGCGAAACAAAGAATTCTTTCGCGAGCGTGCTGGCTGAATAATCAATCACTGCACCATGAGCAGATTTGTTTTTTATGGCCTGCAGATAAAGATAAAGCATAATCATGCGTCCGCCATCTTTATCGATAAATAATCCTACCTCGGGTAACACTTTCCTGAAGGTTAATCCCCGGAAGAGATATTCCGCTGCGCGGCGGAAAAAATTATTTCTCAATGTGTCATTATCCAGCAGGTTTACATCAATATTAAACGTCGGATAAAGAATGCTGACGGGCAAAAATGCACCGGACATATAGCGTTTAAGTTCACTCAATCCTTTTTCGGTCGGGGCTATTCGTGTTTTACGACGGTCATCCGTACAGCGCCAGGTCCTGATGCGCCCCGTGGTTCTGAGAAGAGTAATGATCGCAATCACACTATTAGGGCTGGCTATTTTATAGCGGGAGCATAGCTCTTTAATCTCAGATACTGACTCGGCCTGATTGCCAAATATAAAACAACACATGGCGAGAATAATGTTGAACCGCGCTTCCTGAAGCATTGTCTTGTAGAACAAAGGTTGTTTTTTATAGATGGTGTCATTAATTGTGTAGTGCTCTAATATTGCCTCACCAAATCGTGGGTTGCTCTTTATAACATCCCGTCGATGTAGCAAGGCCCTGGATGAGATGTGATTATCCATAGCATTTTTCTCGTGTTTGATGAACCGATAGATGAAGTATCCAGTCTTCTTTTTCGGAATTTTCATTATACCTGAGAAACAGTGTTTTGCCGTCGTTATTTGAAAAGAAAGATATATTTACATTTGTCGACAGAAGAGAGAGTGATTAACGCAAAGATGTTCCGGTGCGGAACGTTGATAACAGTATCTTAACCTGATGGCGTACTGTAAAATTATTCTATACACCAGCTGTATTACATATTCCGTATTCATAATAAGAATGGCGATTTTGTGCCCAGGAGCAGGTTATGACCCACAAAATTTCTCACAGAAATGTTGCTCGCGACGATCGGCGGTTTGTCATCTCAACCTGCGGTTTTACCTTCCAGGGGTATGCTTTGCTCCTGAAAAAGTACGGCATAGACGCTTCGCATATCCACTTTGAGGGAGATGATGTCTGCCAACGGGATAGGGAAAATATCCTTAATAATCAACAAGCTCACATTGTTGTGTTTCCGGGTAAAGGGATTGTCACTCTGCTGGAAAGTCTGACGCGGCTGGCATCCGTACTGAATGCATTGCCTGTTATCCGATGCGTGACCCTTTATAGTGATATACCTGACAGCTGGTTATATCGCACCCTGGGTAGCCTTTTACATAACAGCCATCAATTATCACTGATTCGGATCGCCAGCGTTTCTGATGTCATCAACTGCTTCCACACCCATAATAAGGGGTTTAAAGACCACTCGCGATTATTACGCGATCACTGTCTGGGGTATTCTCCGCAGGAAAATCTGAAATGGCTTACAAGAAGAGAAATTGACGTTTTATTAAATTTCTACCGCGGTATGTCCGTAAAAGATCTGTGCGAAAAGCTAGGGCTTTCTAATAAAACGGTTTATACCCATCGTAAGGAAGGTGTGCAGAAGTTACATTATATTAAACGATGGTTAAACGATCCGCATAACTTCAAAGCAGAAAGAAGTCACAAAAACCAACGTCTTAAAGCAGAATTCACGGATAAAGAAGCAGATATTTTTAATGCTCTGGTGAAAAGGGAGATCTTCCCGGCCTACCAGATCATTACCGATCGCGACAAAAAAGGGGTGGGCTTTGAGATACTGATCCGCTGGAATAAAAACGGCAAAATAGTCAAGCCAGCCTGTTTTCTTAATGACATTTCAAATCACGAGATATGGTTAAAAATAACGGCCCTGGTGATCCACGCTGCCGTGTCCGGGATTAATAAATATAATGGGAAATTCTATTTTTCAGTCAATATTCCGCCTCGTCTCGCTTCCGGGAAAGCGTTGCCGGAGATGGCCCGGAAAGCCATCGGCATGTTGCTCAAACCCCAGTGGGCGGAAAAACTTGTCTTTGAATTTGCAGAAGATATCGATGTGACCAAAGACAAGAAGATCCCTGAAACCATGCGGCATCTGCGTAATACCGGGTGCAGACTGTTTCTGGATGACTGCTTCTCTAACCATCACACCATGTTTCCTGTCAGGCAGGTGCATTTTGACGGGTTGAAACTGGACCGCGACATCGTCGAGCATTTTGTGGCGAACGACAACGATTATAATCTGATTAAAGCGATTCAGATATACAGCGACATGACCGGAACGGACTGCATTGCTGAAGGGGTGGACAGTGAAGAGAAATTTGAAAAATTAGTCGAGCTGGGTGTGAAAAACTTTCAGGGATATTATCTCTCACGGGCTGTGAAGGAGGAGGAATTAGATCGCATGGTAAGACAGTTTAGCTAAAAATAAAGCCCCGAAGGGCCTTGATTATTTACGACCCAGTAGCAGGCCGAGAACAATACCGACGGCACCGGCGGCGATAAGGCCGGTTAGCGGGTTATTTCTGACCGCTTCTGTTACATCAGAAACCGCATCGCTGGCCTGTGCGGCATATTTTTTAGCCGCGCCTTTTACCTGGTGCTTTGGTGAATCGACGAATTCACCAAACTGCTGCTGTGCAGAACCTGCAATTTCATCGAGCTTATTTTTTGCTTTATCTTCAGCAAACTGGGTGTTTTTATCAGTACCGAAATCAGACATCTTTGCCTCCTTGTGTTGATAATTAAAGGATAGCCGCTCTTTGCAGATATGAGAGACGAAAGGTTAATTTCGGCACCTGGCAGGGCTGTTTTCGGATATATCTCTGTGCGAAAGGACTCGCACAGAGAGACGCTGTTATTCGGCAAAACTCAGCAGCGCGTCGCCATCAAGGCGATAGCGCACCCATTCAGACTGCGGCAGCGCGCCAATGCTCAGGTAAAAATCAATGGCGGGCTGGTTCCAGTCCAGAACGCTCCATTCCAGGCGACCACACTGCCGCTTTACCGCGAGTTGCGCGATATGTTTCAGTAACGCTCTTCCCGCGCCTTTACCGCGATACTCCGGGGAAACGTACAGGTCTTCCATATAGATACCGTTGCGTCCGAGCCAGGTTGAATAGCTGGTGAAGAACACGGCATAGCCGATGATGTCGCCTTCATACTCAGCGATCAACGCTTCGGTGTGACTTCCCGCGCCAAAGAGCGTTTCACGGATCTCCTCTGGCGTGGTAACCACTTCTTCCGGCGCTTTTTCATAGACTGCCAGCTCGTAGATCATGGCGTAAATGGCCGCGGCATCTTCGGGACGGGCCTGACGAAGGATAATGCTCATTGTTATTCCTGCTTTTTGTCTGTTTCGCGATTGATGGCGTTAAGCATACGGAGTATTGTCCGAAGAATTAAGTGCAATGAAATCAACAAATGATGAATATTATGCATCCGGCTTTACGACGTCTTGATTTAAACCTGTTGCCCGTTTTCGACGCGATTTACCGCCATCGTTCTGTTCGTCTGGCAGCCGATGAACTGGCGATGAGCACATCGGCACTGAGCCATGCGCTTTCGCGTCTGCGCGCAACGCTGAACGATCCGCTCTTTTTTCGGGAAGGGCATCGTATGTCCCCCAGCGTGTATGCTGCTCAGCTCGCACCTTCCATCGCTTCCGCACTGTCATTCCTGAATCATGAGCTGACCCCGCAGCCGGAGTTTGACGCCCCCAGCAGTACCGAGAGCTTACACATTGCGATTACGGATTTTACCGCGCTTTGCGTTTTTCCGACCCTGATGCACACCTTGCAGCATGCTGCCCCTGGTTTGCGTTTTGAATTGCGTTATTTGCCCCATAGCCCGGCGCTGACGGAGCTATTAGCCGGGGAAGTGGATCTGGCGCTCGGGTTCAGTACCTCGGAGGATATTCGTCATCCGGAACTGGAGGAGATAGGCTGGTTCGAAGATGAGTATGTGGTCATCAGTAACGCCAGCCGGACACGGCTGACGCTGGAGGATTATCTCGCGGCCCGACATCTGGTGGTCACGCCCTGGAATGAGAAACAAGGGGTTCTGGATCTGCGGCTTGAGCAGTTGGGCTATACCCGGCACATAGCGATCAAAACGCCGTCGATGCTCAGCGCCCCGTTTATCGTTGCACAAAGCGATCTGCTGATGGCAATCCCGCGGTTTGCGGCTGAGAAGCTGGTCGCGGCTGCGGATCTCAGGATATTTGCTTTACCGTTTTCAATCCGCGCGTTTGAAGTGAAAATTTACTCGCATAAACGCAGCGGCCAGCGGGGTGCGACCCGCTGGCTTAAGGAGGAGCTGCATAAACTGGCGCAGGCGGTAAGACGTTCAGCCGATGGCGGGGGAAGTCATTCGTCTTAATTTAACGGCAGATAGATATCCGTTTGCAGCGCATGTTCCGGCACCTCGTGGACAAAATTGATGTTGGAGATCGTATCCAGCGAGCCAGTGTGACGCCCGACAGCGTATCGTCCTTGCCTGCGCGGTCGGGCAGGATCCTGACCGATCTTGCGATTTTTATTTGTAACAGGGTTTCGCAGGATTTGATTAGGAATGAGAGAGGCGTTCTTGATATTGACATGACCCTGTTTCGGAAAGAATGTTAGTCGCTGGTATGCCGTTCTGACGTCAATTATCGAACGGCATCCAGTAATTTTCTGCGAAAGTGTTTTATGGAATGCTTTGCAAATCCCTTTCAATATCACGACGGCGTCCGTTGTCAGCGATTTCGCGCCCTGGGCGAGCCGGTGCTTTCAGTGCTTTGGTTAGAAAACGCCTGGCTTCATCCGTTCTTTTCTCTTTTAGAAGGTAATCGCCGTAGAAATAGTTAGGGTCTATACCGTCAGGGTTGATGGCCAGCGCTTTTTTCAACATTTCATCAGCTTTGTCTTTATCACCAAAACCGATCGGCCAGCCGGGAACCTGATAATAAAGAGCCCCCAGGCTTGTCCAGGCCGATCCCTGAAGCGCGTTAGGTTCAATTTCAATCGCTTTCTCCAGGTTAGTGCGGGCTTGTTTAACAAGGCTCAATGCTCCCAGACCACCTTTTGCGCCAGCCCAGCTGCTATCAATGATTGCAGACCAAATTAACAGTGGTGCGCTTGTGTTGTTTTTCATCTGACTTGCCTGATGCGCTTTCTGACTAAGTGAACTAAAGCAGTTCTCTTTTTTGGCTTCCAGAGTTTGATACTGGCACACAGACCAATCGTGTTGTAATTCCTCGAGGGGGGTGTCCGCCAGTGCTACAGTCGGAACTGCTGCAACAAGAAATAGAGCATACAGTTTTCTCATTTGTGTTCTCCTTTCAACGATTTTCTGGCGAATTCCTGAATGACAGGTAATTTTTTTGCTAATGCTCCGTCGACGACGTGAGGAAACCAGGCATTAATTTTGACGAACAGACGCTCCATAATTCCAAAGCGATACCGTTTCTGCTCCGTTTCAAGAAGCCGTGCAAGCTGGGATGCGACATAAATCGGCGAATCGTTGTTATTACCGAGTTTTTGGTTAAGGGCGTAAACCTGTTCGCTGTTGAGCGTGGTTTTTGTTGCGCGTGGAGCGGCATACAAAACGGTAATACCGCTTCCCTGCAATTCCCGACCAAGTGCTTCGGAAAAACGATGTGTCGCAGCCTTGGTTGCGCTGTATACACTCCACGCCGGATGCCCTATTTCCCCAAAAATTGAACCAATATTAAGCACGATGCCAGGTCTGTTCATTTTATCCAGCAAGGCCCGGGTCAGAAGGGCAGGAATCTCGATATTGGTTCGGATCTGTTCACGAATATCGTCGAATGATTGCTGTTCAAGCAATGCAAAGCGACTGCTTCCTGCGTTATTGATGAGAATGTCCAACCCACCATTCTGAGACAGACTGTTCGCCAGCCCTAATATCTCTTCGTCGGAATAGCTGCGCATCAGGGCGATATTGTGTCGCTCCGGGTGAGGAATGGCATTCTTTAAAAGCGACATTGCCTTTTCATTACGCCCTACGAGATAGAGTCTCGCGCCTTTATGCGCCAGTTCTCGCGCCAGCGCCTGACCGATTCCTCCGCTGGCACCGGTTAGCAGAACGGTTTTATTAAGCAGATTCATGGGCGTTATCTCCCAGTTGGTCAAGCATCTGTCCGTAGAGATGATAAATACGACGAGCCGTGTGGATGATGGCCTCCTGATCGCACTTGTCAGTGATTGAATCCATGAGGGACGCAAAGAATTGCAGATGGCCCTGATCGAGTTCTCCGTGAGAACGCAGGTAGGTGGTTGCCTGCTCCGGCAGCGCCAGAGTATTTTCCAGCTGAGCCGCAACAGCTGTTGCAATTGACACACTAGTGCCTTCCAGCACGAGCACCATGCCAAATATGCTCATCGGATTTACCCGCTCAATTCGGTAGTAGAGGTAAGCGATCATCATTTCGATGGGCAGGCCCGGCATACCATTCCTTACCGCCTCAGGATTCCCCCCACATGCGCGAATATCATTGAGGATCCACTCCTGATGCCCATATTCCTCATCAATATATTCAGCGATTGCGCCACGTACGGCTTCGTGAGAGGCAGGAAGGCAGCTGCCAGCACACATTAGTAGCGGGACGGTATGACTGACGTGATAATAAGCCTGTGTCAAAAACGCGATATACATCTCCGCCGAGATATCGCCTGTCTGGCAACGCGCAATAACAGGTGAATTAAGTAAACGTTGACGTTCTACAGCGGTCTGATTCTGTAATTCCTGATAAAAGCTCATGCGTCTTCCTCCTGGCTGCAGGTGAGAATAATATGTTTCAGGGACTGCCAGATGGCGCTTCGTTTAGGGCGACCATTTGCGGTAATCATTTCGGGAGAAGATATTTCGGACGTAAACAGCAATCGGTGAAATTGCGCGTAGTCTGGAAGATGCGCGGAGATACGCATTAACTGTTGACGCGCCAGCTCCTTTTGTCCTTCAAAAGCATCAACAAGCGCAACGTTACGTGTTAAACCGTCACCAAAAATGACTACACGGCGCACAGCAGGGCATGCCATCGCTTCTGCTTCAGGCCATTCTGGAGAAAAATTGCGACCGTATGCGTTTATCTGAACGTTTTTTAAACGGCCAATAATATGAATAAATCCATCATCATCAACGCTTGCAAGGTCGCCAGTAGGAACCGTTGTATTTTGTGATTCCTCCCCGAGATACCCCAGGGCATTGGCTGGACTCGTTACGTGTAGTTGCTGTAAGGGATCAACGGTAACGTTTATACCTGGCAGAGGTTTGCCAACGCTGCTCTTTTTGG
Source organism: Enterobacter sp. ZOR0014 (assembly GCF_000798855.1). NCBI lineage: Bacteria > Pseudomonadati > Pseudomonadota > Gammaproteobacteria > Enterobacterales > Enterobacteriaceae > Enterobacter > Enterobacter sp. ZOR0014. The sequence goes on from NZ_JTLF01000134.1 coordinate 18,036, forward strand.
AAGAACCAGGCAAATTAAGAGCGACAACAGAACCGCACTCTGATAACCCATAGCCTTCAAAAACGGGTAAGCCTGCATTTGCTGCCAGTTCCATTAACGGCGTCGGAATTTTCCCGCCACCCACGGCAACAAACCGCAGAGAACGTGTACTTTCAGGTGCCACCTGATGCAGATGGACTAACACCCGTAATATTTCAGGTACAAGAACCAGGCTTTCAGGTTGCCATGTCACTAAGGCCTGTAAAAAACGTTTGGGGTTAAATTGACTTGAACCCTCAAAGCCTGTCTGGGCCGTGGGTAATATCACTGTTTCTGCACCCATTAATAATGGGATATAGATTCCGCACAAATTCTCGAGCAGAATGCTGAGCGGCAGGCTGACAAGATGTTTCTCCGGTGCGATTGGACGCAGAGCGGTAGCGAGTGTTTGCGCGGTCCATAACATTCCCTTCTGACTGAGGCACACGCCTTTAGGTTCACCGGTGGTTCCCGAGGTAAAGGTAATCTTGGATGTCCCCACAGGCAACGACGTTGGGGCAGTTAACTGTCTAACCTGCAGCTTACCGAATGGGAAATCATGTCTGTGCCATCCAGACATACTCTCACCACCAATTTGCGCATCAATCGACGCTGAAGCACGCACCCATTCTTTTTGCGTTTCCGAGAAAAAGGGAGGAATGGGTACAATGACGATCCCGACAGATATACAGGCAAGATCGATAATGGCCCACTCCGGACTATTATCAAGCTCAAGCGCCAGCCTTCTAATCCCCAGGGCGTGGAGCAACGATGCGGCGTTTACGACTGCCTCTAAATATTGCTTCCAGCTCCATAACGTTGTTTCACCCCTAAGAGCAGTTTGATCAGGGTATTGAAGAGCTTGCTGTTTCAGTGCGTTAAGAAACATGATGTTCTCCCGACAGATTAGTCCATGGAGCCTCGGGTAAAGTGTTTATTAACTTCATCAATAGACTGCCCTGAGTTAGCGCAGAATGACCGCCAGCCAGTTCACCGGCCATAATTTGTGGGTCATATTGATAGTATTTTCCCCATTCATGTGCATCATTCCCAAGGCGAGCGGGATTGGCCGGCATGATGAGGATGGGATTCAAATTAAGTCGATGAAAGGTATTGCGAATTTTTTTCGTACCGGTAAACACGATCCATGAAAATTGATACTCAGTAAGGACCTGGCAGAGCGCTGCAAACATGATTCGTGCACTTGCACCATCCCTCGCTGCAAAATTTCCAATTTCGACAATTGCGGCGCGAGAAACAGATTGCGACAGCCGTGACGAAAGCGTTACCTCAATGGGGCTATCGAGATATTTTTCCAGATAAAGAGATCCCTGAGAGGCGATATGTACGCCACTGGCAGCCTTAAGTTCACCATTTGCATCGTAAAGGCCAATAAGCCATGGCATGCAACGGGAAATCGAAGCCTGATAAACCTGCTGATAGTTTTCACGGATTAACGCTGATATATCATTCTGTTCGTGTTCACCGTGAAGCCATTTAAGAGTGTAGGGGGGCATTATTCGCATCATGAGACCTCTCATATGAGTATCTTCAATATGAGCGATTAATATTATGACAACCTTAAGAAAGATTTTTTTCTTATGTTGTAAGTCGTGAATGAAATTAAGGTATTCTTAAGAATAAACAACACATACTGGCGTATACTCGAAAAAAAAGGATTGAGCAATGAACAGAAATTACGCCAGCAGTCAGATCGCATTGCACTGGCTTGTATTTGTAGCCATTATTATCGCCTATGCAGCTATGGAGTTAAAAGGGCTGGCGGTTAAGGGTAGCCCGATCCGTGTAACTATGGCGATAGTGCACTATACTGCGGGCTTTAGCGTTATGTTGCTAATGATTATCCGGGTTGTCCTGAAAATGACACATCGCGACCCTGAAATTATACCACCACCACCACGCTGGCAAATTGTGGCGTCAAAAATAATACACGGATTGTTGTATTTAATGTTTCTCCTGTTACCGTTGCTGGGGATTGCATCGCTTTACTTTGGGCAGATTGAATGGTCCTTTTTTGGAATAAAAATGCCTATAGCCACCTATCTTAATACAGATGCACAGCATACCCTCAAAGAAGTGCATGAGTTTATTGCAAATGCCGGGTATTTTCTTGTCGGTTTCCATGCTCTGGCCGCATTATTTCATCATTACTTCGTTCGTGATAACACGCTGGTGAGAATGTTGCCGATAATACATCGACATAAATAAGTTTTAAGAACGCCTTGTTGTGGTAGTTATTTCGCATACCGAGGAGCACTCATCCTGATTCGTCATTTGTCATAATATTGTCTTTTACCCATATCGCATAAACCCATGCAATAACCCTATAAAACTTAATGTTTACAGAAAGTTGATTTCATTGATACCATACCCCCCTATAGTATCAGGAGGGCGTATGCCGCATTCACCCGAAGATAAAAAACGTATTCTTACTCGCGTCCGTCGCATTCGGGGCCAGGTCGATGCCCTTGAACGCGCACTGGAGTCGGGCGATCCCTGTCTGGCTATCCTGCAGCAAATTGCCGCCGTGCGCGGTGCTGCCAATGGCCTGATGGGCGAAATGGTAGAAATTCATCTCAAAGATGAGCTGGTGACGGGAGAGACAACGCCGGATCAGCGAGCCGCGCGCATGGCAGAAGTCGGCCATTTGCTGCGCTCTTATCTAAAATAAACCCACACACCTGACAAAAAGGGAAGACCTATGAAATCTCGCGCTGCTGTTGCATTTGGCCCCGGCCAGCCGCTGAAAATCGTTGAAATCGACGTCGCACCACCGAAAAAAGGCGAAGTGCTGATCAAAATTACGCATACCGGCGTTTGCCATACCGATGCGTTCACGCTGTCCGGCGACGATCCGGAAGGTGTCTTCCCGGCGGTACTGGGACACGAAGGCGGCGGGATCGTGGTGGAGGTGGGCGAGGGCGTGACCAGCCTGAAGCCTGGCGATCACGTTATCCCGCTGTACACGGCGGAATGCGGCGAGTGTAAGTTCTGTAAATCCGGCAAGACCAACCTCTGCCAGGCTGTTCGCGCCACGCAGGGCAAAGGGCTGATGCCGGACGGGACGACCCGTTTCTCTTATAACGGCGAGCCGATTTACCACTACATGGGCACCAGCACCTTCAGCGAGTATACCGTTTGCGCGGAGATCTCTCTGGCCAGGGTGAACCCGCAGGCGCCGCTGGATAAAGTCTGCCTGCTGGGCTGCGGCGTGACGACCGGCATTGGCGCGGTCCATAACACGGCAAAAGTCAAAGAGGGCGATACCGTGGCGGTGTTCGGTCTCGGCGGCATTGGTCTGGCGGTGATTCAGGGCGCGGTGCAGGCGAAGGCCGGGCGTATTATTGCAGTCGACACTAACCCGGAGAAATTCAAACTGGCGGGTGAAATGGGCGCGACCGATTTCGTTAACCCGAAAGATCACGAAAAACCGATTCAGGATGTCATTGTTGAGATGACCGACGGCGGCGTGGACTTCAGCTTTGAGTGTATCGGCAACGTTAACGTCATGCGTTCCGCGCTGGAATGCTGCCACAAAGGCTGGGGCGAGAGCATCATTATTGGTGTGGCCGGCGCGGGTCAGGAGATTAAAACCCGTCCATTCCAGCTGGTCACCGGACGCGTGTGGCGCGGTTCCGCGTTTGGCGGCGTGAAGGGCCGTACCCAGCTTCCGGGGATGGTTGAAGATGCTATGGTCGGTAAGATTCAGCTCGATCCGTTCATTACTCACCGTTTGCCGCTAGAGCAGATCAACGAAGCGTTTGATCTGATGCACGACGGAAAATCTATCCGTACCGTTATTCATTTCGGCGACAAGTAACTCTTCTGCTAGCGGTTTTTAGCCGCTGGCATTTCTTTAATAATCTTCTCTAAAGTGTGACCAGTGCGGCGTTTTTAGCCGTAATCTTAATCCCTGCCGTGCCGATGACTACTTAACAGGCGTGTTTTTACGCATCTTACCTATAAGAGAGTCGACGGTCATGGACAACACTACTTCGATGCAGGCGCAGCGTAAGCTGGGCTTCTTGCATCACATCAGGCTGGTTCCGCTGTTTTCCTCCATTCTCGGTGGCATTATTTTGCTGTTTGCCTTGAGCTCGGGTCTGGCGGGATATTTCCTGCTGCAGGCCGATAACGATCTGCAGGATGTCACATCAGAGATTCAGGTGCGTATGGGGCTGTCGAACAGCTCAAACCATCTGCGCACCGCGCGTATCAATCTGATCCACGCCGGCGCGGCAAGCCGTATCGCAGAGATGGATGCGATGAAGCAGAATATCAGCGAGGCGGAAACGCGTATCAAGCAGTCCCAGGATAGCTTTAACGCGTATATGAATCGCTCCGTGCGTACCGCTGAAGACGAAGCGCTGGATGCTGACCTGAAAGCGCGCTACGACGCCTATATCGCGGGCATGCAGCCGATGGTCAAATTTGCCAAAAACGGCATGTTCGAAGCTATCATCAACCACGAAAATGAAACCGCGCGCCCGCTGGATGACGCTTACAATGCCGTGCTGCTGAAGGCGATTAAGATCCGCACCGACCGTGCCAATGCGCTAACGGCGCAGGCGCACAGCCGCACGCAGCTGGGGCTGATGTTTATGGTGGGCGCGTTTGTGCTGGCGCTGGTATTGACCGCGATGACCTTCGTTGTGCTGCGCCGCACGGTCATTCATCCGCTACAGCGTGCTGCGAAACGTATCGAGAATATTGCAAAAGGTGACCTGACGATGCCGGACGATGTGGCCGGACGCAGCGAAATTGGCCGTCTGACGCGCGATCTGCAAACCATGCAGCACTCCCTCGAAACAACGGTTGGCACCGTGCGTCAGGGCGCGGAGGAGATCTATCGCGGAACCAGCGAGATTTCTGCCGGTAATACTGACCTCTCTTCGCGCACCGAGCAGCAGGCCGCGGCCATTGAGCAGACCGCCGCGAGCATGGAACAGTTAACCGCCACGGTGAAACAGAACGCTGATAACGCGCATCATGCCAGCAAGCTGGCGGAAGATGCCTCCGGAAAAGCCAGCCGTGGCGGCCAGATGGTCTCCGGCGTGGTCAAAACGATGGGCAACATCTCCAGCAGTTCGAAGAAGATCTCTGAGATTACCGCCGTGATTAACAGCATTGCTTTCCAGACCAATATTCTGGCACTGAACGCGGCGGTAGAAGCGGCGCGCGCGGGTGAACAGGGGCGTGGATTTGCGGTGGTAGCCAGTGAAGTGCGTACGCTGGCAAGCCGTAGCGCCAACGCGGCAAAAGAGATCGAAAGCCTGATCAATGAGTCGGTTTCCCTTATCGATCAGGGGTCGGGTGAGGTGGTGGCTGCGGGTAACACCATGAATGAAATCGTCGACGCGGTTAAGCGCGTGACCGACATCATGCTAGAAATTGCCGCCGCATCGGATGAGCAGAGCCGCGGTATTGTGCAGGTCAGCCAGGCGATTTCGGAGATGGATAAAGTGACCCAGCAGAACGCCTCGCTGGTGGAAGAAGCATCCGCAGCCGCGGCATCCCTGGAAGAACAGGGCGCACGTCTGACCGAGGCTGTGGGGGCGTTTCGTTTAAGCGGCGCGAAGCCTGGCCGCGCGGTGACGTCTGTGCCAGTGGCGAAGAACGCGCCGTTGCGCCCGGCGGCGACGGTTTCCGGAGATAACTGGGAGACGTTCTGAGTCGCCAGCAGTGTCGGGTGGCGCTTCGCTTACCCGACCTACAAAATCGACCTACAAAAAAAGGGACCCTTCGGTCCCTTTTTCACAGCTTATTTCTTATCAGGTAACGCGTATGCGATAACGTAATCACCGCGATCCGGTGACTGGCGAGCGCCCCCGGCGTTAATGATGATGTACTGTTTACCGGTTTTCGGTGAGACGTAAGTCATCGGCCCGGACTGGCTGCCAACCGGCAGTCGGTCTTTCCAGATCTCTTTCCCGGTGGCGGTATCAAACGCACGCAGGTAGAAATCCTGAGTACCGGCGAAGAACAGCAGGCCGGACTGGGTTGAGAGCGACGCGCCCAGCGTTGGCATCCCGATTGGGATAGGCATGTGCATGCGAATGCCCAGAGGGCCGGTGTCTTCCACCGTACCGACAGGCACCTGCCACACCAGTTTGCCGGATTTCAGATCGACCGCGGACATGGTGCCGAACGGCGGTTTCTGGCACGGAATGCCAAGCGGTGACAGGAAACGTTCACGCATTGCGCCGAACGGCGTGCCGTCCATCGGGACGATGCCCATCTCAATGCCGCTGGCGTCTTTCGCCACGTTAGCGCGCGGCACCATGTAGTTTGCCAGTCCGAGGCGCATATCGTTGACGAACATCAGGCTGTTGTTCGGGTCAACCGAGACGCTGCCCCAGTTCATTCCGCCCAGCGAGCCAGGGAACTGCAGGGAACGGTCAAGACCCGGCGGGGTGAAGACGCCCTGATGACGCATCTCTTTAAACTGAATACGGCACAGCAGCAGGTCGACAGGCGTCGCGCCCCACATGTCGGATTCAGTCAGCGTCTGGTTGCCAATCATCGGCATGCCGACGGAATACGGCTGGGTGGGTGAGTAGCGTTCACCTTCAACGTTACCAGCCGGTACCGGACGCTCTTCTACCTTCGCGACCGGCTTACCGGTTTCGCGGTTGAGCATAAAGATCATGCCCTGCTTGCTGGTCTGCACCAGTACAGGCGTGGTGCCGCCTTTGCCGTCAGGCAGGTCATACAGCAGCGGCTGGGAAGGCAGGTCGAAGTCCCACAGATCGTGGTGGGTGGTCTGGAAATGCCAGCGCACCTGGCCGGTGGTGGCATCAACGGCGACGATAGAAGAGCTGTATTTATCGTCCAGCGCGGTACGCTCACCCGCCCAGAAATCCGGGGTGGCGTTGCCGGTTGGCAGATAAATCAGGTTCAGTTTGGCGTCGTAAGACATGGCCGACCAGACATTTGGCGTACCGCGGGTGTAGGTCTGTCCTTCCGGCGGCAGGCCGGTCAGGTTCGGATTACCCGGATCCCACGCCCAGGCCAGCTTACCGGTGTGAACGTCATACGCACGTACCACGCCCGGGGGTTCGCCGATGGAGAAGTTATCCGCGACGCGACCGCCGACGACGACCACGTTCCCGGCGACCAGCGGCGTGGAGGTCTGCTGATAATATCCCGGCTTGATCTCACCCATACCGATGCTCAGATCCACGGTGCCGTGGTCGCCAAAATCTTCGCAGACCTTGCCGTTATCCGCATTGATGGCAATCAGGCGGGCATCGGTGGTCGGCAGGAACAGACGGCGAGGGCATGCGGCAGGCTGCGCGGTTTCCTGTGACGTTGTCACGTTCTGGTGGTCTTCAAAATAGCCCAGACCGCGGCATCGCTGCCAGTTAGGCGCGGTGGCTTTAGAATCGTAGCGCCATTTTTCTTTCCCGGAGTCCACGTCCAGCGCCAGCACTTTACTGTACGGGGTACAAACGTACAGCGTATCGCCAATCTGTAAAGGCGTGTTCTGGTCTTCCGCGCCAGAGCCGTTGCTCTGTGGAATATCGCCGGTATGGGCAACCCAGGCGACTTTCAGTTCGCTGACGTTTTGCTTGTTAATTTGATCCAGTGCGGCGAAGCGGTCACCGTGTGTGGTGTTGCCCCAGTGCGCCCAGTTCTTTTGCTGCTCACCGGGTGCGACGGGTTTAACCGGAACGGGTTCATTCGCCGCCACGAGAGTCTGGGGCTTAAACATCCAGCCAAGGCTGACCAGCATCGCCACGGCCAGGACCGCCGCAACGCTAAAAGCAGGCGCCTTGTTGGGGGAATTGTGGTTTGCTCCACGCAGGTAAGGCCAGACGATGGCACAAAGGAAAGCCAGTACGGCGAAGGTAAACAGGCGGGAGAAGAGCGGCCAGAAATCCCAGCCCGCATCGCTTACCGCCCAGACCAGCGAGGCAATAAACGCGATGCTGTAAAGGACAATCCCGCTGGTGCGATTGAGGAAAATCAGGATCGCGGCAATCACCATTACCACGCCCATTATCAGGAAGTAACAACTTCCGCCCACGGTGGCGAGCTTAAACCCCAGCCCGCCGACGGCCAGACCGATGAGCAACATCAGTCCGGCAAGAAGCCACTGCAGGATACGCGGTATCCCACGTGGCGCGCTGCCAAATGCCATTTCTGTCTCCTTAGATCCCGCCGCTATGCCGGGTGTACCAGTTGGGTAATAAAATCGGCGGGAATAATGATTAACACGGGTGAATTCATCTTT
>NZ_JTLF01000346.1:0-22065 GCF_000798855.1 Enterobacter sp. ZOR0014
CACCGCTTCGCTGTGCGCGGTTTCAGACGGGGTGGTATCCGTCTTCTTCGCGCTGTCAGCCGGTTTTGGTGTAGGCTTCAGATCGTCCGCTTTCGACGGCGTAACGGCAGGTGCCTCTTCGCTGTGCGCGGTTTTAGACGGGGTGGTATCCGTCTTCTTCGTACTGTCAGCCGGTTTCGGCGCAGGCTTCAGATTGTCGGCTTTCGACGGCGTAACGGCTGGCACATCTTCGCTGTGCGCAGGTTTCGCTGGCGTAACCTCTTTCTTCCTGGTGCCATCGCTCGAATGCTTCGACGAGCCGCTATTGTGGTGGTCGCTCGGCGTATCGACGTCGTAACTGCCTTTTTTCTTCTTACCGATGCCAGGATCCGCAAGGGTATAGGAGATATTGTTGCCCGCTTCTTTTTCGTCACGGGTGACAACGGACATCTCATCCTTGTTGGTGTTGATCTCGCCAGTCGTACCTTTGCTGGTGGTGCCCCCCACGGAAATGGTGGATTTCTGCGTTTCGTTACGGTGGATCTCATCGACCGTATCCACGTAGATGTTAGCCGATGGAATGCCGCCTTTTTTACCCGGCAGACCACCGATACCTACGCCGCCACCGCCGTACAGGCCGTCCTGCTCAACGGTATCTTGCAGGTCTTTGGCGTTGATATTGCCCGCAACGTTGACGTTACCGGTGCCATTATCAGAGACGATATTAGCCCCCGCCATGTTGAGGTCGCCGCCGGTTTTCACCTGCACGTCACCCGTGGTGTGAATGCCGGACTGCTTCGCGGTGGTTGCCGAGTCATAAGCCTCTGAGCCGCCGCCGCCGTTAACGGCCCCGGTAGGCATCACGCCTTTCGTCGACACGGCTACACCGACGGATGCACCCCAGTTGGCACGCTCGTTGTCCGTGTGAACCGTATCCTGAAGGGAGTTCACGGTCATATCCCCTGCAACATCCACGTCCGCGGTATTGGCATCAATGTTGGCACCGCTCATGGTCATGTCGCCGCCGGACTTAATTTTGACGTCGCCTGCCGTAATGGTGCTGTTGGTGTAGCTGGTGCTGTTGCCTGTTCCGGTCTCTTTGCTGCCGCTGTAGTCGACGGACGCGCCGCCGCTCACGCCGGAGAGATCCACGCCCACGCCAGCCGAGATGCCCGCCGAGTGCTCCTCGGTGGTGTTGCTGTAGCTGGATGTGGATTTCGCCGCATTCATGTTCACATCGCCGCCTGCGTTAATTTCAACATTCTGGCCGCTAATGTCTGTTCCGTTCAACGTGGTGTCTTTTTTGGTGTTGATCGAAACGTTATTGGCGCTGATGTGATTAATGTTTTCCGCCGTGGAGGTGGAGGTTGAGTGCGATTTAGACGAACTGCCGCCAATGGTAACGGAACCGCCAGCCAGATCGTTGAGCAGCAGATTAGAGGCCTCGCCCAGCACTTCCGCAGCCGTTGTTCCGGCGTTGGCAGACTGGCCTTCGGTGCCTTTTTCAATCAGGTTACCGGCTTTATCAAAGGTATCCACAAGGGTGCTGTGGGCTTCGCCCGTGATACCAAACGACGTCGCTTTATGGGATGAGGTGTTTTTCATCTCATCTTCATATTTCGTGGTCGCGACGTCCTCGGCGTTGATGGTCAGGGCATCGCCCGCGCTGAGATCCGCCCCACCGATGTCAGCGGTCTTACCGGCTTCAATCGTCCCGGACTGGCCAAAGTTGATTGCGGCATTGGTGTTCTTTTTGCTGTCGGTGACGGACGAGTCACTGGAGGTGCTCATGCCAAACGTGAAGCCAGCCGTATCATTCACCGGCGCACGGCCAGGCTTCTTGCCGATTGCAGAGGTATCGGATTCTGATCCTGCGCTGACATAGTCGCCGGAGGTCGTTTCGGTGCTGCCGCCGTCCATGGTGCCGTAGCTGGTGTTAACCGACTGGCCGCCGCCGCTGACGCCCGCGCTGATGACAAACTCGCGTGACGAGCTGTGCTGTTCTTCGTGAGCAACGTCCTGGGACGTTTTGATCGTCACGTCATTTTCAGCGGTGATGCTGCCGGTCTGGGCGTTGTAGGTCCCTCCTTCCATCACCACGTCGTTTTTGGCCTCGATACTCATGTTGCCGCCAGCGGAAACATTCGCGCCAATGGCTTTGCCCGTGGTGGTTGAGGTATCAGACATCGTGTAGTTGAGCGCGCTTCTGACGTCGTTATCAATGATACGCGTGGCGTCAATTTCATGCAGGTCATTGAAGGTGACGTCGCCGTCGGTGGCCTTCATGCTTACATCCTGACCCGCCGTAATATCCGACGCGTTGGAGGTGATAGATTTAGCCTCCATGTTAATGCTGCCGCCTGCGGTAACGCCGTCCTCAAAGGCGTGGATCACCTGCTTGCCGCTCTCATCGCGCCCTACGCTGGCCGTCATGGTGATGTCACCCTGAGCTGCGGACATGTTCACGTCGCCCTCAGCGTTAATCGCCGCGCCGTTGTTATTGATATTGCCGCTGGTGCTGGACATATTGATGTCGCCGCCCGCAGAGATACCCGCGCTCATGCCGTTGCTAACGTTGTTGATATCCCCATCAGAGACCAGCGTCATGTCGCCTTTGGATGAGATTGTACCGTTGGCGTTATTGATGCTGTTCGCGTCGACGTTCATATCGCCACCGGCATGAACGGTCGCGGTGCCGCCGTTAACGTCTCCGCTCTCCATCTGACGAAGCGTTTCAGGGCACAGGTACACGACCGGGACCATCACGTCCACGCCGTTCACCGTCTGATTGACGAACCAGACGATATCGGCGTCCAGTCCGTTGCGCTGCTCCTCGGTCAGGGATTGACCGACAACCAGCCCCAGCTCGCTGTCCTGTGCGGCCACGCCTGCATTGTCCATCAGGGCCTGCACCAGCGCGTCGCCTTCCAGACCATCACGGATCGAAAAGAAACTGCCCACCGAGCTGTTGATCTCACGGCGGATCAATTCTGAGGTGAAGTAGTTATCACCAATAACGTTAACCGGCTTCTGCGGGTCATAGCCCACCTGATCGAAGAAGTAATCCGATCCTGTGTAAGCGCTCTGATCGATCATTGACGGACGCGTTTCAAAGATCGGAACGATATTGTTGGCTGGCCCCGGATAAGCCGTGCCATTTTTTTCCGCTTCGGCGGTTTTCTTAAAGTCGGTTGAGACTTCAAACATGCCCGGAATGGAGACCATATCCTTGATGGTTGGCATCGGGCTAATGCCCATCGCCAGCTCGTCAATTTTTTTGGTATTCACCTGGACATCGTAACCGGCAATGACCGTATCCACGGTGTATTCACCCACGTCGATATCGCTTACGTCGCTGTGGCTGTTAATCACCCCAGCGTCCGCAATACCGTTATCCAGCGTGCCGCCGTTATGCGTAAAGTTACCGCCCGCGGTGATCTCACCTTTTTCAGAAGGAACGAAGTAGGTTTTATTGTTTTTTAATGCCTCATTATTGGAGGCTGTTACGCTCGCCCAGATACCGCACATTGTACCGTAGTCGGTGGTTTGCCAGGTTTCACCGAAGATGTCGGACATCATTTTGTTGAAAAGCGTGGACTCGTTGCCGGTCATCACGACGGCGTTGTACCAGAGCGCTTTTTCAGGGTCATCACTGCCTGTCTTACCGGCCGCTGCGCCATTGCCAAACTCGAAGTCGAGGAACTGGTAAAGAGTATCAAAGTTCCACGTTGACGTATGATAGGCGCCTAAATGCCACTGATAGGTGAGCCCGCCCTGCATCTCTAACGGCAGCTGCAGATAATCATAAATGGACATTTCACCGTATTCCGGTGAGTTGTAGATATCACCGGTAACCGTAATATCTTTCGCCGCCTGAATCAGACCACCTTTGTTTGTAATCTGTTTTCTATCGTAGATATTGCGCTGGTTGATATTAATGTTGCCGCCCGCGCTGATCTCGGCCTGATGATCCAGTCTCAATCCCGAGGTCACAACCGGCATTGAGAAGTTAATCATGGTGTTAGATTTCGTCGCGAGATGCTCAACGGTGCTATATACCGCACTGGCGTTCTGATAACCCGTCATGGAGATTTCGTCGCCGGTATAGCTACTTTCGTTTCTGATGGATTCCGCGTCTAAATTCACGTCCTTCTCAGCGCGAATGATCCCGGCCTGGTTATGGATCTCCTTCGCGATAATCGACATATCGCCCATGCTGAGCACGTTACCCGACACGCCGTTGAAGAAAGTACCGTTACGGGCTTCCAGACTCATATCGCCCATCGTCCACAGCAGGCTACCGGCATTGTTGGTGATATTGCCCGCGGTGACGTTGAGATCGCCTCCGGTCACGATAGAGACGGCGTTGGTGAAATTACCGTCTGCATTCACGGTCAAATCGCCAATCGCTTCCATCTGGGTGCTATTGGTAAAGTCGCCGTGCGTGGCGATCGCCATCGCGCGTCCGGCGTAGATATTCTGGTTATTGGCGTCGAGGGTCAGGCTGTTGTCGACGCTAAGCGTGAGATCGCGTCCGGCCTCAAGAATACCGGCCGTGTTGTTCAGGCTGGCGAGAGTCAGCTGCAGATCCCGGTCGGCGATGATGGAGGCGTTGGCATCGTTTTGCAGGTTTTTGGTCGCAACAGCAATATTCGTGCCCGCAATGACTGCTTCAGTGGTGTTTTTGATGTTGCCTGTCTGAACATTCAGCGAGGTCGTTTTTGCCCCTGCGAGCACGGCTTCATCCCTGTTGTTAAGGGTGTTCTTCACGTTCAGCGTCAGGTTGTTATCCGTCGAGACAATGGCCGCGCCACTCTCGTTGGTCACATTCTCTGACGTCACGGTCACATCGCCGCCCGCCACCAGAGTCGAATTCGAACCATTTTCACTGCCGCTGTTGAGGAGCGAATTTGCCGCGACGGTTAACGCCCCATCAACGGCCTGAATCACCCCACCGGAGAGGTTAGTCAGAACGCCAACGGCGTTCAGCACCGTGTTCATGCTGGCCGTGATCACTGCCTGGCTGGAGTTGGTCAGGGAATCCACATCCTCGATCGTCAGGTTCCGCAGGGCCATGAGCACATGGTCGCTCCCGTCGTTCATCAGGCTGCGGATATTGCGGATAATCAGATCGGTGCCCGCCTGCACGACGCCGTTATTGTGCAGCGTGTCGCCGTTCTGCACCGTAATGCTGCCATCGCTGAGGATCACCGAGGCATTGTTCAGCGTATTCACACCGTCCAGGGTCATGTTGCCCGAGGCGAGGAGCGCCGCGTCAGTGCTGTTGTTCAGCGTACCCACGTTGTTGATGCTGAGGGCATGCTCAGACTGGATCACCGCACTGTTGCTGTTGTTGAGCGTATCCACATTGCTGATTGTTACGCTGCCGCTACCGACCATCGCGGCGCTGTTGGTGTTGGATACGTTTGTGATGTTCAGCATCGCCAGCGCACCGTCTGCAACCACCTGAGACGCATCGTTGGTGAGGGTACCGATGTTGGACAGGGTGAGATTGCCGCTGCTGTAGAGGGTAGCATCGCTGATGTTATTCAGCGTGCCGATGTGGTCCAGCAGGATGGACGTTGCCTGAATGCCGGAGGCTGAGTTGGTCAGCGTTGTTGTGCCGGACAGATCCATCGCCCCACTCGCGAGCAGAACGGCGTCGCCCGTGTTGGTGAGAGTGGACATGTTGGTCAGGGTAACGTTTTTCCCCTGGATCCGGCTATTGTCGTTGGTCAGTGCAGTCGTCTGCGCGCCGTCCAGCGTAAGGTTTTCGCCCGCCAGGATCTCGCCGCCGTGGGTGTTATTTAATTGCTTACTGACGTTCAGCGCAACATCGCCCGCTGCGCTCAGGGTTCCGCCGTTGTTATTCAGCTTCGCCGCTTTCACCTGCGCTTTTTGTCTGGCGTTCAGCGTGCCGCTGTTTTCAAGCGTCGCGTCGGCGTTGGACGCGGTCAGGGTAACGTTTTTCCCCTCGATTTTGCCCTGGTTCTTGATGGATTTACCGCTGGCAGCGAGGGTGACATCTTTTTCGTTGCTGATGATGTTACCGCTGTTGTCGACGTCGCCGCCCACGTTCAGGCTGACGGCTGCCGCATCACCCACGAGGGTGCCGCTGTTGGTCAAGTTGCCGGTCGTGGTGACCTGCAGTGCGTCAGTGGTCGCACCGATGTTTCCACGGTTGTTCAGCGCGCTGGCGTTCATCACCAGCCGTTTTTCCGCGAAGATGCGGCCGTTGTTGTCCAGGTTGCCGACGCGGAGCGTCTGGTTATTGGATGCGTACAGCACGCCGTCGTTCTTCAGTGAACCGGACGCAATCGTCAGGTCCCCCGTGGCGCTGACGGAGCCGCTGTTCACAAAGGCCTCTTTCAGGGTGAACTGCAGGGTGCCTTTTTTCGCCAGGACGCTGCCGCCGCCGTTATTCATGCTGCCTGCGGTAATCTCTACGTCACCGCTGTGGCTGATCACCTGGGTATCCGAGATCAGCGAGGCAAACGGCACTTCAACGCCGTTGACCTTCACAACGAAATCGCCGTTTTTCAGCGTCACGACGCCGTCTGCAATGACCTTGCCGTTGGCGTCCAGCGCCTGCAGTTTGCCGTTCAGGGTATACTGGCCCGCGACGTTAATCTGAATTGCCGGGACGGTGGTGGTGGTGTTATTTGTTACCAGCGAGGCGGCATTTTGCACCAGCGAGCTGGCATCAATGCGGATTTTGCCGGTTGAGGCGATCACGTCGTTATTCAGCGTGATGCCCGCCAGGGCGTTCATGATAATGTCGTTTTTTGCCTGAACGCCGGAAGTGGATTTGTTCAGGGTGATATTCTTGCCGGAGAGCGACATATTTTTCTCGCTCGACAGGCTTGCGAGCGTAATGTCGCCATCCGCGCTGATCTCGAGATCGCTGCTGGCGATAATGCCGCCGGCATGACGGACGCCCGCCCCGGATTCGGTGCTGATTAGCTTGATCTTTCCGCCGTACATGGAGCCAAGCGCGCTACCGTCGATAGCCACGGCCGGACCCCGTCCGTCGCCTTTGTTACGCACGGTGTGGCTACGGGTCGCAAGGTCGTAGTCGTTCTGGCCCGCCAGCACTTTGATGTCTGCTTTACCAGCAATTTCGCCTTCCAGCTGCGCGCTGCGGCTAACGATGTCAAAGTAGCCCAGCCCGTCGGTATTAATGCCCTGACCGGTGACGGATACCGCCCCTTTTTCGACCGCCAGCTTATAGGAACCGTCGTTATTTGCCTGCACTTTACCGGTGCTGAGGGTCAGGCTGTTGGCATTGATGGTGGTTGCGCCGTTTACGCTAATGCCGTTTTCGTTGGCAATGATGATGTCGGCCTTTTTACCGAAAACTTCCATCGTGCCGTTAATGTAGGACGCTTTCGCACCCGTTACTTCGCTGATAATGGCGCTGGCTTCGTGCTGCAGTTGGGCATTTTTTACCGCATAGCCGCCAATTTTCGTTACGCCGTCCTGCATGCTGTTGTTAAAGATCATCCCCTGTTTTTCAACGTTAAATTCGTTGAATTTATTCATGGAGATGCCTTTCGCATTAGGATCGGCAATATTCACCACGGGCGTGCCGTTGGCCGCCTGGCCCATGGTAGGGCCTTTCGACTGACGATTATCAGGCGTGGTTGCCGCATCGACGGGGGCCGAGAAAATGCCGGCCAAAGACAGATATAATGGGCAGAGCCGCTTATGCAAATTGCGCGTGGTTATTTTTCCGCTGCGTGTGTTTTTGTTTTTCATTATTCTTCCCTTTGTTAGAAGTTAATTTCCGTTTTGTAATAAACCACCGTGTTATCGACGGTTTCTTCTTCCATTGAGTCTGGTTTTTTAACGGGCCACCCTGCCATAACGTAGGAAGAGAAATGGCTGCCAGTGGCTTTAACGCCCACTGATGCGCCCATCATGAATTGGCTGTCGCAGACATTGACGCCTTTCGGGCAATTATCTTTTGTGAAGCCAACGTCGTAGCCAATATAGGGCGTCAGCTGGTAAATACCGGCCAGTCCAATATCGAAAGGAAACTGCAGGCTATTGGCAATCCACGCGCCGCTGTCGCTCATCACGTTATCGTCTTTGAAACCACGAACGGTGTATTCATCGCCGATAGTCACTTTGGCATCACTCACCAGCACATCCGGCGTGTACTGAAAACCGCTGTTCAGCTCGTAGGTCATGCCGAGTCGGCCAAACTTAGCGAGCGGGCGCGTCCAGGAGGCAATGCCGTTGTATTTCAGATAATCGACGTCGAAACCCTCAAGGTCTTTATCGCCGTCGCGGGCTGAACCAAACCACGGCACCGCCGCGGTGACGCTCAGATCGCCATAGAACCAGCCACCGCCCATGGCGCCAACGTAGGTCAGGCCCGACGCCAGCGAGGTGTAGGTTTTTGAGCTAACGTCAATGCGCGCGTTTTCGATGCCGTTGTAGTTATCCCGGCGTTCGACTTTCATCCAGGCGCTGGTTTTGCCCGTCGCGCCACGCATCAGCATGCGGCTGATACGCAGGGATGCACGCTCCGACGTGCCATCGGAATCGTAAATGCCGAAGCCGCCGTCGATGCCTTTTTCGTATTCGGATTTGTAATAGCTGGTATCAAACCCCCAATAGCCCAGCGGCACGCTGTAGCTAAATGACCAGGAGTCCTGTTTATCATTATTATTTTTCAGATCGTTCCAGGAGTAATACGCATTAAAAATGTCGTTTAATCCGGCAATATTTTTTGCCGTCAGGCTGCCGTAATATTGCTGCCAGCCTTCTGATTTGCTCCCGGAGTTATTTAACCCCGCCGCCGCGTCAATCGGAAATGAGGGCTGATGAATCAGGTTAAGATCGGAATAGCCATTAATGATTGAGGGTTCAACGCTAATATTATCCCTCTCCGAGACCCGCATCAGGTTCTCAACCATCTGGTCGACATCCTGCATATTGAGGATCTTGTCTTTGGCAAACGGGTAGGCGGTAAAAAGACGCGTGCTATCACGCAGGCCCGGTGTCTGGCCGTTCACCTTAAAATCGTTAATCTTTCCCCACAGCACGCGAAGCTTAAGCGTACCGCTCTTGATGTTGCCGGGGTCGATGCTGATAAGAGTAGTGGCATAGCCACGGGAAATATAAAAATCCGTTAACTCTTTCACTAAGGTGAAAATGTCAGATTTACCCAGATCCTTACCCAGATAGCGCTGGACGATCTCCTCGCGCTGCGGCGATCCGTCGAACAGATGATCGTCGAGGATCTCGATCCGGGTTACGTTGAACTTCCACGATGAATTTGCCGGCAGGCCGGTCTCCGCGTCTTCGCCGCGAATTGCGCGCTGCTGTTGCAGCAACGCTTCCGTTCTTTTCGCCTCTTCAATCAGATACTGGTTACTCTGCCGCTCCAGGCGGTCAAGTTCCTGCTTGTTCTGAACTGAGGGCAGTATGGCGGCATGGGCCACCTGTAATAAAGGCAGTAAAAACAGGATGTTTTTGATTTTGAAATGACAACGCATCACTCTCTCCCTGAGCGTTATTTAATGACAACGGTGTATTGAACGGCGCCGACAACTTTGCCGGGGGTGAGGACCGTCTTACGATCGACCCCGCCACCAACATAGATTTGTGCCTGATAGTTTTTGGTGAGCGTGGAGGCGGTATAGACCTTCTCCTTACCCAGCGTGATCGCGGTTGAGTTCTTCTCAAAAAGGCGAATACTAAAATTGCTTGCATAGCCATCGCCGCTTTCAACGCCGATCACACCGGTCAACGCGCCTAAAGGGGTGTTAATTAAGGAGTTGAAGGTGATGCCAATTTGTTCCGTAGAAGGGCAGCCCACGGTGATGCTGAAGTCTTTTTTAACACCCTGAAAAGTATCGTCGTTTTGAAAATCGGCGATGTTATAGGTGCCTAAATCGACGTTCGTCGCTGAGGGGTAAATTGAGCACGAGGCGGTAACCACCTTAATGGCAACACCAAAGTTGATGGCCATAATCGGCAGTTTTTCGCTTTCATCGGCGGACGGGATCACCAGTGCTTCCGCCACCTTACCCGCTGGAATAAAGTATTCCCCTTCAGGCATCGAGCCGGTCTGGACCATTTCCACCAGAACCGTACTGTTTTTCACTCCACAACCGGTGGAGCACATGGTCGGCGAACCCGAGTTACCCGGCAGCCATGAAGATTCGGTCTGCGTGGGCCACCGCATGCGAATGCCTATCCCCGGGATTTCGGTGTTATAGACATGATCAATCTGCGAACGGATATAGCTTCGCGAATAGCTTGAATGCCATGAAGATTGGGTGGACGCGTCGCAGGTGTAGCTGACGTCCGGCACCTGATAGGTTTTGCTCCATAAAACCTTGCCGACTTCACGCTGCTTTATGACGTTAAGCGTGATGTCGTCCATGATATTCAGCGTCGCCAACGGAGACGTGAGGGTGCACAACGCCGCATAGGCGTTGTTGCACGTTAAAGAGACAAACGCCGTGGATAAAAGAATCAGCGCAGCCGTAAAAATCCGTTTCATGGTGTTGCCCCGTTATTGATGCAGGTAATTTCAATAGCCTTAAACGCTTCTTCCTCGGTTGGCCGGTCCTCAGTGCCTTGCTTCACATAACGCGCACCGCACTGCGCGGGCTTTTTATTTTTCTTCCACTGGAGGGTAAAGACGTTTTGGCCTTCCTTAAGCGCCACCATCGCCACGCCGTTTTGACCGACCATGCCGATGGCGTTGTGCGATTCGTCCAGTACCGACGCACCAAATGGGATCACTTCGCCGGAAGGCTGCATAAAGCGCACAAAGCTCTGGCGATTGGCCTGGGTGTCCATTTTGATCAGCACTGCCGCGCCGGAGGTTGGCACGATGGTTCGGCGGGTGTCGTCGACCTCGACGGTATACGCGGTGCCTTTCGGGTCGGCGTACACCTCGTTGTACTTGTAAGGCACCAGATACCCGACAATGCCGTAGCCGTTGTCTTTGATGACGGCCTGGGAATCCGGGTAGATGCGAGAGCCTTCTGCGCCTTTTGCTTCCACGATGCCAATGGTGTCTGCGAGGGTTGGCACAAAGTTGATGCCGCCTTCATGCACCACCACGCCGCCGTTCAGGTTGACCCCTCCCATAAAGGAGTCCCGGGACTGGCTGTAGGTCATCCCGCCCGAGGCGCTCTCGCCCGTGTAGGAGAGGTTCATGCCGAAGTTAGTTTCCGGCGTGTTGGACTGGCTGAAATAGCCGCCAAAGCCAAACTGTGAGCGTTCCCCGGCGGAGCCGTTCAGCGAGGTACGGAAGTTGGCTTCTTCGCTGTTATAGCTAAAGTTGGCCCCCAGGCGAGCCTGCTTCTCGTAGTGGTGGCCAAGCGGCATGCTCACGTTCAGGTAGAGCGTATCTTCGTGGTCGCCATCGTCGTTATTGGTGCGGCCAAGGGAGATCCCCCAGGTCGTGATGCCAAACTGGTTGTTGTAGCCCAGCACGAAGTTCGACTTTTCATTCCGGCCCTGCTCGTTATTCCAGACGTTGCCCACAAACCCGCTGACGTAGAAGCTTCCCCAACCGGCGGGAAGCGTCTGGTTGATGTTGGCTTCCAGGCGCTCGCGATAGCGTTCCGGGAGAAAGTCTTCTTCATCGGCTTCAATCGAGCGCTTCAGGCTGACCGCGTCGCTCAGGGAGTAGAAATTCGCGCTGGAGTAGCGATAGCCAATCAGGCTGAAGTTCGTCCCGGTTGTCGGGAGGGTCTTCGCCAGGCTAATGCGCAGGCTCATATTGCAGAACGTGCCGCAGCCTGCGGTGTCCGGCTGCCCCTCGAAGCGGGTGAAAGAGCGCGTCACGTCTACGCCTAATGCGCCCAGACGGGTGTTAATCGCAAAACCGGTCATCAGCGCCGCATAATCACCTTCGAACGCGCTCTGTCCGCCAACGTAGCCGGTAAAGTTATTGAATAAGCCGTACTGAAACGTGCCCTCAACCGCTTTCGGATCCTCTTTCAGCCAGGTATCGCGGATTTCACCCGCAGCCACAGAGTAGCGGGAGTAACCTTCGCGCAGCAGCTGCGGTACGCTGGAGTAGGGGACCACGAAGTAGGACTCTTTGCCGTTTGTCTCTTTAACGGTGACCTCAAGATCGCCGTTATAGCCTGTCGCATAGAGATCGCTGATGGCGAACTCCCCAGGCGGCACCACTTTTTCATACAGGGTGTTGCCAGCCTGCTTGATGGTCACCGTGGCGTTGCTGTTGGCGATGCCGCGCACCACCGGGGCATAGTTGCGTACCGAGTCGGGAAGCATGCGATCGTCCGTGGCGAGACGAACGCCACGCAGGGCGGTAGTGTCAAAAAAATCACCGGTGGTGTTCAGATCGCCCAGCACAATCTGCGATTGCAGCGGCGCAATCGCCCGCTCTGCATAGGCCTGGATATGCTGTACGCCGGTATTTTCAGTGTCGCTGCCGGAGCTCAGGCTGTCGTAGGTCGTAAAACGCCATGCCCCCAGTGCGAGGGTGTTGTGCAAATTGCTGTAGAGATAGGTCGCGTTGTCCTGAGCGGGGCGATAACGTGAACTGGTGGCGCTAAGGGTATAGGAGGACATCAGCGCCGGTACGCCGTTATCCCATAACTCCGGGCTTACGTAACCCGCAGGCGTATTCAGCAGCATTGCCTGAGGAATCGTGACATCCAGCTGTTCTTCTACCGCATTATAATTAACCGTCGCGCCTTTAATCAGCTCAGGGAGAATAATGCAGGTATTCTGCTTCCAGTCGGGGGGAAGTTTTGATGTGTCGACGTCAAAGCGGACGACCATTTCGGGCGTCATGCAGGCGTTGAATCCCTGCTCATTATTTGCAGCCACAAAGGTAACGGTCCAGGTATTAACCGGCTTGAGGTTGCTGTAAACCTCAAGCGTATATTTCCCCGGCAGTATTTTTTCAACGCCGTCAAATTGTGTCAGATCGATTCCGCTATCGTAATACTTCATAAACCCACGAGAAAATGTCATCGGCTTACTGGTATCACTGGCATATACTGCGAGTGGCGCAATGGTCACCGAAATGACAAAGCCACTAATCACCCGCAGAATGTTAGTTTTCTTGTAAAACATCGACATATCACCGTCCTGGTCAATATGATTACTAATCAGAAGTTATACGTGCGCTTAATATAGGCACCCAGATCGGTAATATAATTGTATTGGAATGTCCCTTTCCCCTGCACGGCATTAACCTGCGGGAAGTGATATACCAGCGTGCTATATGGCGCGATCATCTCGCCATCAATCATGACATCTTTACCCTGAGCATCTCGGAGCCAGACATTTGTCATGCTTACATGGAAAGGCGAATTATTTGTTCCAACGACGTCATAACCGTTGGCTGCTTTTTTCAATTGCCAGGTTAATTCATCCGCCGCTTTCATCGGATTACCTTTCAGACCAACCGGGCGATAGAAAAATTTAATCAGCGTTCTGAACGCCATCTTTAGCTGATTTTTATCTACGTCGTCCGCCATTTCAGGCGGAATATCCAGGACATTGAGCCACAGAACCGTTTCACGATCTTTTGGATATTTCGCGGCGGCGCCTTCCGTCTGGAATATGCGGAAAACTTTCCCCTTTTGGCCGTTAATTCTGGCCGCCGGTGGGGTGATAAAGAAAGGCAAATCTTCTTTGGCGATGCCGTCACTCTTATCGGTGCTGGAAAGCCACACCTGAACCAGTTCAGGCGCTTTGCTGACGTTATTAATACGAATCGTTTGTTCTTTCTCCCCGGCGTTGAATGCCACGCGGGTCGTCATAATTTGAATCGTTGCACTGGCCGCAAAGGAAAAGGCCAGCGTCATCATGAATACAGAAGATATAACAAGTTTTTTTAACATCTGGCCTAATCCTTTAGGTGATACTCTTAGCGGATAAACCCGCGGGGCGCGCGATTACTGATATTTAATGGAGTACACAACGTCGGTTGAGACTTGACCGGCAGTAGATGCACCACCCGTCGCCACATATTGTGCCCAGTAATCAAAGCGAGCCGTATTACCGGCAACCGTAACGGTTTTAGCGCTATCGTTTGCGGTATTCAGGTTCAGTTTTGCTTTTGAAGAATCCAGTAAACCAACCTGAACTTTCTCAGCTCCGCCTGACGCTTTAGCCACGGTATTTTTCAGGTTACCGGTGGTGGCATCGATATTGGTGCTTTGCGCCAGTTCGAAGAATACGCTGGCAACTTTGCCATTGGTGCAGTTTGCGCCGCTTAACGTAATGTGGAATGAGGTATCACCTGCGCGCTGTCCATCCGTTGCAAGTGCGGTTGTACTAATAGAAGGTAAATGAACGGTAAAGTCTGGGCTTTCAGATTCGCCCTGTGCGTCACCGCCGGTAATAGTACAGGTTGCGTCGCTAATAGTACCTTGAAAAGTAATCGTGCCATCTTCTGCTGCCGCGGCGGTACCGATGGTTGAAAGAACGGCCAGGATTGCCAGCTTAGATAACTTCTTCATAAAAATATCCATATCATTTCATTGGGGGGGCTATTGTATAGAGGTCATCTCCTCCACCGCTATCGGCCAGGCCTAAATATATTCCTAGTTTTAAAATGGTATATTTATTAAATTTATGAATTAAGTTTTGCTTCAAACTTTTAAACGCAAATAATGCGAAGAAATGGGGGGCTTAAGATAATATCAATTCTAAAAATGAATTTTATCGGTATGGTGAATAATTAGAGGCCGTAAAAGTCTGGCAACACAATTGATTTATGTTTTGAAAAGTGAGCTTGAATCTTCACGTTCCAGAGGCTAGCATTAGGCAAAAGCAGTAAGGACATCAATCCCTTCCTCGTCGGGTTTAACGACGCGGAGGGGATTTTTTTTCATCTGTATCTAATGCAACGACTTTTAAGAGGTCAGGACATGAGCACTTTAGGTCATCAGTACGACAACTCTCTGGTATCTAACGCGTTTGGTTTTTTACGCCTTCCGATGAACTTCCAGCCCTACGACAGCGATGCTGACTGGGTGATCACCGGTGTGCCGTTCGATATGGCAACCTCGGGTCGTGCCGGTGGACGTCATGGCCCGGCGGCGATCCGTCAGGTTTCCACCAACCTGGCCTGGGAGCATAACCGCTTCCCGTGGAACTTCGACATGCGCGAGCGCCTGAACGTGGTTGACTGCGGTGACCTCGTGTATGCCTTCGGCGACGCGCGTGAGATGAGCGAAAAGCTGCAGGCCCACGCCGAGAAACTGTTGGCAGCCGGTAAGCGTATGCTCTCCTTCGGTGGCGACCACTTTGTGACTCTGCCACTGCTGCGCGCCCACGCGAAACACTTTGGCAAAATGGCGCTGGTCCATTTCGATGCGCATACCGACACCTACGCGAACGGCTGCGAGTTTGACCACGGAACTATGTTCTACACTGCACCGAACGAAGGCCTGATCGATCCGAACCACTCCGTGCAGATCGGTATTCGTACTGAGTTCGACAAAGACAACGGCTTCACCGTGCTGGATGCCTGCCAGGTGAACGATCGCGGCGTGGATGACATCATCGCGCAGGTGAAGCAGATCGTCGGCGATATGCCAGTCTACCTGACCTTCGACATCGACTGCCTGGATCCTGCCTTTGCGCCAGGCACCGGTACGCCGGTGATCGGTGGCCTGACGTCCGACCGCGCCATCAAGCTGGTGCGTGGCCTGAAGGATCTGAACATCGTCGGGATGGACGTGGTGGAAGTGGCGCCAGCCTATGATCAGTCCGAAATCACGGCCCTGGCGGCAGCGACCCTGGCACTGGAAATGCTCTACATTCAGGCGGCGAAAAAAGGCGAATAAGCCTTAGGCGCTGATTGCTGCTGCGCGACGCATGCGCAGCAGCAACATTCCTCCGGCCAGCAGGGTGATCGCCTGCGACACGACCAGGACCGAAAAGCCAGAGCTGACCGACCCGACCGATTTCATCACCACCCCCATCAGCAGCGGAATAAACGCCGCACAGATATTCCCTATGCCATTAATGATCCCATACGCGCTACCCACCGCTTCCCGCGCGGCATGATGTTGGATCACCGCAGGGATCGCAGCTCCCTGAAGTCCCCAGAAAGCATTGGCGGACAACATAAACATCCCCAACCAGACAGGCTGATGGCTGAGCATCAGCGCGACCACGGACAGCGCCGTTAACGCGCCTCCCACCACAAACAGCACCGGTGCCTGTTCCGGGCGCATTTTGTCGAGCAGCACGCCGCCCAAAAATTTCGACCCCAGGCTCAGCAGGAAGGGAATGGCTGCAAGCAGGCCCGTAGCATGCAGTGAGAAGTGATGTTCATCGCGCAGCCATGCGGGCAGCCAGGCGCTGCTCCCCCAGAGATAGCTCAGCGTGGCGATTTCAACCAACAGGATCCAGCCCAGCAGCGGCGTTTGCCAGGCAAGGGTGAAGGTCTGCACCCATCCCGGCTTTTTCATCTTCCCCCGGCTCTGGGGCGCAGGCAGAAAGCGCCAGATTAACCCGCCACCCAGCACAAGATTCATGACGGCCAACGCGTAGAACGATCCCGCCCAGCCCAGATGCGCCATCAGCCAGGTGATCAGTGGAAAGCCCACCGCCAGCCCGAGCGAGACGCCCAGCGCGGTCACCGCGTTGGGTTTGCCGATCTCTTCTGCGTCAAAGCGCTCGCTGATAAAGCGCGTTTTTAATGAAAAGAGCGGCCCCTCCGCAATCCCCAGAATCACGCGCGCAATGAGCATCCCCATCAGCGAGCCGAGCAAGGGCGAAATCGCACAGACCGCGGCCCAAATCGCAATGCTGCTTAATAATCCCTGCCGATAATGAAGTTTGCTTTCAATAACTGGCGTTAATAATAAAGCCGAAAAACCATAACCCAGCAGAAAGCAAGTCATGAGCATTCCTTGTAACATTCTGTTTTCATTTAACTGAAAATGTGCGGCAAATTCCGGGTGTAAAATCATTACCGAGATATTCACACGGTCGATGTAGGAAATAATGATGAGTAATAACAGTGCAATTGTACCTTGCCATCTTGCCGTCATGATGCCTGCCTTATGTCTGCGCGTGTGAATATTTTTTATCAGAGTGATTGTCACGGGTGTAAAATGGTTCACCTGTGAAACTCATTGTTTATTAAGAATAAAGTAAAAATAAGTTTCACAGGTGAAACACGATGACGTGCCACCTTTTTATTTTTAATGAGCAAAAAGAAAAGAAGTCAATATCTGTTTTTTGAAATTTTAGACTATCGAAAAATCGTATTCTTTCACGCGGCAATAATGAAAATTTCATATCGCTGCATTTTTTCGTGATCCTTTGCACACTTAGTTAATTAATTACCTCCTGGTTAACAAATTCGTCACATTCGTGCTTGACGAAACATTCATCGCTTTTATATTGACCGTATTAAATAAGAAACAGAGTTTCATATATGAAACAAAAGCCTGGAGGATCGTGATGAGCTGGATAGGCGTATGTGACGCAGAACAAGTACAGGAAGATTTCCCTTTTAGCGGCAACGTCGACGGTAAAGAGATCGGCGTTTATTTGATTGACGGTGAATATTACGCGCTGGAAGACGTATGCCCGCACGCATATGCCCTGCTGAGCCAGGGCTTCGTCGAAGATGGCAAGGTGGAATGCCCGCTACACGAGGCGGTGTTCGACGTCAAAACCGGCCAGTGCCTGCATGGCCCCGGTGGTCGCAACCTTAACCGCTACCCGGTTCGGGTCTTTGAAAACCAAATCCAGATTACCTTCGTCGAGGAGAGCGTGGCATGAGCGACACCCTGAACTACAACCCGGCGCTGCCGGAAAGCCGCCAGTTTACTCCGCCTGCAGAAGGCGGTAACGGTGCCATTCATAAGCCAGGCGATTACCAGAACCTGATCTGGCAAACCCGCAGCCGCGAGCCGGAAAACTGGGAGATGAACCTGATCGCGACGCTGGAAGATCTCTTCGAGCAGGGCGTTGAAACCTTGCCGGAGCTGGTGAACGGGCTGAACGCGGTGCGCATGCACGACCAGCAGGGCGAGCCCTGGAGCGACGCCAGCTTCCAGGCATTCTTACAGGTTAACGGCTACTGAGGACAACGCGATGACGACTACCGTACAAAACTATCTGGATAAAGGTCTGCGCGGCCTCTGGTATCCGGTACTGGCGAGCTGGGAAGTGCAGTCCGCGCCGGTGGGGATTACCCGCCTGGGCGAGCAGATTGTGGTCTGGCGCAATAAAGACGGCCAGGTGCAGGCGCTGGAAGACCGCTGTCCGCACCGCGGCGCACGCCTGTCGATGGGCTGGAACCTTGGGGACCGTATTGCCTGCTGGTACCACGGCGTGGAAGTGGCGGGCAATGGTGAAGTGAAAGATGTGCCCGCCGTGGACAAATGCCCGCTGGTCGGCCAGCAGTGCGTGCGCAGCTATAACGTGCAGGAGGCGCACGGCGCCATTTTCCTGTGGTTCGGCGTCACTGCTGACCAGCAGCCGGACGAGCTGACTTTCCCGGATGAGCTCGCCGACACGGACAGTTTCAGCAACTTCCTCTGCACCGCCGCGTGGAAATGCAATTACCAGTACGCGCTGGAAAACGTCATGGACCCGATGCACGGCACCTATCTGCATTCGTCGTCACATTCGATGGCGGAAGGGGATCGCAAGGCCGACATGGTGCTTCAGCCGACCAAAACCGGCTTCATCTTCGAGAAAAAGGGGCAGAGCGGCGTCAATTTCGACTGGGTGGAATTGGGCAACAGCGGCACCTGCTGGATGCGTCTCTCCATTCCGTATAAGAAGCGTTTCGGACCGGGCGGCCACTTCTTTATCGTCGGCATGGTGGTGCCGGAAGATAACGACAACTGCCGCGTCTTCTTCTGGCGCATCCGCCGCGTGCAGGGCTGGCAGCGCGATATGTGGCGCTTTATGTACCGCAATCGTCTGGAAAAACTGCACTGGGAAGTGCTGGAGCAGGACCGCGTGGTGCTGGAAAGCCTGGCGCCAAATGCCCGTGACCATGAATACCTCTACCAGCACGACGTCGGGCTCTCGCGCCTGCGCCGCATGATGCAAAAGGCCGCGAAAGAACAGCTGGCGATGCGCGAAGCGCAGCAGGGAGCCGCCTGATGAACGGACTGCTGAGCGGGAAGCGCATCGTCGTGACCGGCGCCGCGCGCGGGCTGGGTTACCACTTTGCCAGCGCCTGCGCTGCGCAAGGTGCCTGCGTGGTGATGTGCGACATCCTCAAAGGCGAGCTGGCCGAAAGCGCCCACCGTCTGAACGAGCAAGGGTATGCAACCGAATCGCACGTTATCGATCTGGCCGATCCGCAGTCCATCGAGCAGGTATTCAGCGCCATTGGCAAGCTGGGGCAGATTGACGGCCTGGTGAACAACGCGGCAATGGCGACCGGCGTGGGCGGTAAAAACATGCTGGATTACGATCCGGATCTCTGGGATCGGGTGATGAGCGTGAACGTCAAGGGCACCTGGCTGGTGACGCGTGCCGCCGTGCCGCTGCTGCGCGAAGGGGCGGGGATTGTGAACGTGGCGTCCGATACCGCGCTGTGGGGCGCGCCGCGCCTGATGGCCTACGTGGCCAGTAAGGGGGCGGTGATTGCGATGACCCGCTCAATGGCGCGCGAGTTGGGGGAAAAACGCATTCGAATCAACGCTATCGCGCCGGGGCTGACCCGCGTCGAGGCCACCGAATATGTGCCCGCCGAACGCCATCAGCTCTACGAAAATGGCCGCGCGTTAACGGGCGCGCAGCAGCCGGAGGATGTCACCGGCAGCGTGGTCTGGCTCTTAAGCGATCTGTCGCGGTTTATCACCGGGCAGCTGATCCCGGTCAACGGCGGTTTTGTCTTTAACTAAGGTATGGCGATTATGGCAAACGATCAGGAAGTGAAGTATCTGGTGCCGGGGCTTGAACGCGGTTTGCAGCTGCTGTTGGCCTTCGGCGAGCAGCATCGCGAGCTGACCTTTGCCGAGCTACACCGGCTGGTGGATATGCCGAAGGCCACTGCCTACCGCGTGGTGCAGACGCTGGAGTATATGGGTTTTCTGGAGCGCAATGCGCGCACCAATACCTTCTCGCTGGGCATGAACGTGCTGCGCCTGGGCTTTGAGTACATCGCCTCGCTGGATGTGGCGCAGGTAGGCCAGCCGGTGATCGAGCAGCTTCGCGATGTCAGCCAGTGCAGCAGCCATCTGGCGATCCGCGACGGACGCGACATTATTTACATTGCCCGCGTCAGCGCCGCCGGGTCGCGTATCAATCAGGTCAGCATTGGCACCCGTCTGCCGGTGCACTGTACCTCGCTTGGCCGCATGTTATTGACCGATATTTCCCGCGCCGATTTTGAACAGCTGTTTCCGCACGAGCGGCTGCCGGGCAACACGCCGGGGCAGCTTCACGACCGCGAAGCCCTGTGGCAGATGGTGCAGCAGGACAAAGCCCGCGGATATGTGATTGGCGAGTCTTTCTTCCGCCACGGCATCTCTTCCATCGTCTATCCGGTGTATGACCGAAGCCAGCGCGTGGCGGCGGTGGTCAGCATTCTGGTGCCGTCGGAGGAGATCCCGCAGACCGACCGCGAGCGGCTCCAGAACGAGGTTCGCCTCGCGGCAGATAAAATTTCTGGCTTCTTAGGGTACCTGTCACAGGCCAGTTAAATCAGTTAGTTAACGTCAGGCGCTTCAGTGCGTCGGGCATGTTTTACGCCCAATTTGGGCCAGATGAGGCAACGAACGATGAGTGTAACCGGAATTGAAAAGCTGGAATTTGGCGTGGAAGACCTGACGCACTGCGCCAAATTTATGCGTGATTTTGGCCTGACGGGCGATGCCAGCGGCCAGCGTTTTACCACCCTGAGCGGCGCACGCGTGGAGCTTAATCCGATCGACAGCCCCGACCTGCCGCCAGCCTTTGAAGCGGGCAACACCCTGCGCCGTATGACCTGGGCGGTGGCCACCCCGGCAGACCTCGATGCGCTGCGCCCGAAGCTTGCCGGGCAGCCTGGCTTTCGTGAAGTGGGCGACGCCCTGGAGTGCCGCGATCCGAACGGCATGACGCTGCGCGTGCAGGTCAGCCAGCAGACCGACGTGGAGCTGAACGTTGAGCCGATTAACCAGTGGGGAGACGCTCGCCGAATCGACACCCCCAGCCCGGTCTACGATCGCGCCCAGCCGATTAACGTCGGGCACGTGGTGTTTTTCGTTGAGGAGCTGGCCGCGGTGGAGACATTCTATCGCGAAGTGCTCGGCTTCCAGGTCTCTGACCGCTACATCAACCGCGCCGTATTCCTGCGCTGCGGCGTGCGCGGCGGCCATCACAACCTGTTCCTGCTGCAATTACCGAACCGCAAGCGCGGGCTAAACCACGTTGCGTTTACGGTGCGCGACATCCACGAGGTGATCGGCGGCGGTATCGCGATGAATAAAAACGCCTGGAGCACGTTTATTGGGCCGGGCCGTCATCCGGTGTCGTCGGCCTATTTCTGGTACGTCAACAGCCCGACCGGCGGCGCGTTTGAGTATTACACCAACGACGATTACCTGACCGAAAACTGGCAGCCGCGCGAGCTGGAGCATTCGCTGGTCTCCTTCACCGAATGGGCGGTGGAAGGCGGCATCGACCACGACACGCGCCGTCAGCAGAAAAAGCCGGAGGCGGTATGACGTCGCGCATTGTCATTATCGGCGGCGGTCAGGCGGGCGGCTGGGCGGCAAAAACCCTCCGCGACGAGGGCTTCGAGGGCGAGATTTGCGTGGTGGCGGAAGAAGCGTGGGATTTCTATGAACGTCCGCCGCTGTCGAAGGCGTCTCTGCTGGAGCCTGACGCGGCGCTCCCGCGGCTGTTTTCCGAAGAGGCACAGCAGGCGCTGGATCTGACCTGGTACCGCCCACTGCGTGCGGAGCAGATCGACCGTCAGACAAAAACGGTGCGTTTAAGCAACGGTACGCATCTTAGTTACAACATTCTTTTGATTGCCACCGGAGGGCGGGCGCGTCTGCCGGGCGAGGCGTGGGCGGCGCATCCGCAGGTCTATACCCTGCGCCACTGGCAGGACGCGCAGCGTCTGAAGGGGCGTCTGGCGCAGAGTAAAAC
>NZ_JTLF01000090.1:0-29000 GCF_000798855.1 Enterobacter sp. ZOR0014
CCCCTAACAAAGACTTCACACCCTCCCGGCGATCGTGGCAACCGGCAAGTATTATGACCCCCATCATGGCCATCGTCAGCGGTAATCGATCCATCCTTGCCTCCTCAGAAAAGTCCGTCCAGCGCGTCCGCATTCGCCCGCGCCCTGTCTTCCCATTGTTCCTGATCATCCATCCGCCAGACCGTCCGCACCCACCCCTTGCCCGGAGCCATCGGCCACACGAAGGAGCGTTCATCCGTCGGCGCATAGTGGTTTCGCAGGAAAACCTCACCAGATGAAGGATTCACCCACAGGCTCAGGTCAGAGTCGATGTTCCAGTTCGCCGAACAGTGCAGATAACGCCCGATGGTCCGCATCTCCTCTGCAGTGAAGCCCTCAGACTCTACTCCCCGCCGGACTGCGCGCCCCTGCGCTATCGCTTTCTCACACAGGAGAATCAGCTCAGCAGGAAGTGTTGTATCTGGGTTTTGCGGGTCAATATCCCCGAAAATAACCCCGGTGTCCTGTGCCGCATCGAGCATCACGCGCATGCTCACCTTTTCCCAGTCGTTCGGCACCGCCCGGCGAGACATAAATACCGCCGCGCCGGATTTCTTCTCAAAAATAAACGCCCGTGCCTTGTCCCGGTTAACCAGTGGCCACGAAATCATTTTCGTTTCCACTTCACCATGCGGCATCAGGTACTTCAGCGCCGGCAACGAATATAGCGTCTGACGCAACTTCTCCGCCTTATGGTATACTGCCGTCTGCATTTCATCCGAGCTTTCCGGTATCACTTCAAAGTCCGGCATCGTCAGCAGGGATATTTCATCCTCTCCCGCGTTGTAGCCTCCTCCGATATCCGAGTGCGCACCCGGCAGCGCCAGCTCCGGCCACATCCCCGCTATGCTGTTTAGGCTGAAGTTATATCTGCACTCGTGCATTGCGCTTATCTGAAACACCTTCTGCGCCACCGAGGGACGTAGTTCGAGATTGACGCCGGGGTTGCTGCGCCCGTTGATGCCGTAGAAGTTCAGCAGACTCCCGATGGCTGCCACCGTGTCAAACAGTCCCAGAAAGCGTACCTCTCCCGCCGCTTTTCCATGGTGCCCTGTCAGGTCTAACCCTTTGTCTATCGCCGCCGCTATCTCCGTGTCCTGGTCCATCACCCTGTTGGCGAAGTGCCGCGCTGCCGCTGCCCCGCGGCTGAAACCGAACACGTCAAACTGCACCTTCGCTATTGCTACCTCTGTGCTGTTAACATCAATGAATTCCCTGAGCGCAGTGATAATTTTATCCAGCGCCTCATCGGTCTTTGTTACCACCCCCTCAAACTGCCGAATAAGACTGCTGCCCAGCGCTTTACCTAGCGTCGAGTCGCTTTCCCCGGCCGCCGTGCCGATACCACATACGTAGGCTTTGACCTGCGCCTCTACTTCGCCGTTTTTAAGTTCATTATGCTGCTGGTAAAGATCGAAAAGCCGCGAAATATTAGTGATGCCGCCCTGCCAGCTGGCGTTCCCCAACCCTGCTCTGGCATGCTTTTCATACTTATCACAAGCCCTGGCACGATCCTCTCCAACCAGATTGGCGCAGTGGGCATATGCCATCCGCAGATCGTCTGAATTTGCCCGGTTATTCCCCGTGCCGTCAAAGAACACACCCACGGTCAGCGTGATCCCCCTGACTGGCACCCGCCGGCACTGAATGGTTTTTACAGTCCCGACAGCGCTGGTTCGAAGGGTATTATCCCCGATAATTTCATATCGGTAATAGCTGGTGTCTTCCGGCACAGCCTTCTCGTTTCTGCTCACGAAAAGTCCTTTTAATTTCTAAGGTTAATAATCATCACATCTTACCTTAACTAAAATCAGCGTTCTATCTTCGACTTGTTCTACCCTGAAGAAGCTCTTAAACACGGAAATAAGTAATGATAACGTTAATAAGGATGCCCTTAGCCATTCGGTTTTTATGATCGGTATGGAGTAAGGTTTTAAGACATTAAATTTTCTGCTGACCGTCAACTGCAAGTTGGCGATGAACATTTCGCTGCATGGTTCAACCGAATAATTAGAAAATTAATAAAAAGATATAGTGGGATTTAAGTACTAAAGCCACCCTCTCATACTTGCTGATATTTTTATCAAAGTTATTATAAAGTCTCTTTATATAATTATATGATGATAAAGTCATTTACTGTATATCAGAATGACGGACCACAACAAGATCAAGCATAAAATCAATGCTTTATAAAACAAGGAGTACTTTTTCTTATTTAAAAAATAGAACATTAAGTATTGATATAGCATTTATTACACTTATGGAAAATGTATTCTATGTATTTTTATGTTAGATTAAATTATAGCCTTGATTTGACATCAATCAATATTGATGATTGAATCAAAAAAAACATTATGGGGAAAACTAAATACTATGAATATCTCTAAAAGGTAATTTAAAAAATGCCAAACTGATAAAAGTTATATTTTTCCCGAGTGACAACTGTAAACTACGCTAGTACCTTACTTCTCCCCGTCCCCGATTCGGCTGTTGATCCTCTCCTCCATGTAGCCGTAGAACGGGTTTGAGGTGACCCGCATAAGCGCCTCTTTCCCGACGCTCAACACAGAGGTTTCCCCCCAGAGCGCTATCGTCCCCAGGCTAATGCCGTAGCGGTTTTTCACGTCAGGCTCCCGGCCATAGAGATCGTCATTCGGCGGGAACGGCACCGCAACGTGCGACAGGGAATAGACATCCTGCGGCCAGGACTGCCCAAGCGGCACGACCGTCTCGTGAGTGCTTCCTGCCGGCGTGATTTTCGCTACCGTTGAGAAACTGTGTTCATTCGCATTGGTAATAACCGTGACAGTGTAACGTCGATCGGCAGTAGGCAGCAGCGCTGAGGTGGCCGTCCAGGACGAGGGCTTGAACAGCGGACGGAAGCTCGCCGCCTGGTTGATATCAAATACCACCAGCTCGCTGCCATTTGCCGGAAGCTGATCAAACAAGCCGCTCACCACCGCGCGGGTGCTGACGGTGGAATCCATCACCGACTGGAATGCCAGAACCGGCGGCAGCGTTGCCAGCCTGTTTTCCCGCGCCTCCCGGCCAATCTGCTCCTGCAGCGCCTTCGTCAACAGCCACGACTGGCGGGCGGCGTTCACCGGGAACGAGTTGTATTTATACGGGTTATATTCCGGGGAAATATTCAGCCACGCCGCTTTGGCAAACGCCGGGAGCAGCGCCGGTAACCCGGCGAAACCGGCGAATCGTGCGAATGCCGTCACGCCGATCATCGGCGACAGCAGCACCAGCTGCTGCGGCTTACGCAGCGCTGGCGCGTCAAGTGCATCGAGGGCATATTTCATCGCCAGCGCCCCGCCGTTGGAATAGCCCACCAGATGCAGGGGCACATTTTCTCCCGCCAGACGCGTCGCTTCCCGAACGGCAAGGCGCGTCGCCGCCAGCCACATCTCCCAGTCAACGTCCGTCAGCGCGCCAGGCGCGGTGCCGTGTCCGGGCAGGCGCGGAACCACGGCCACAAAGCCGTGGGCCTGATAATTCTGAGCAAGATGTCTGACGCTATAGGGTGAATCCGTCAGTCCATGGAGCAACACCACCGCGCCGCGCGGCTTTCCGGCTGGCATGAGTACAAAAGAGCGGTTGGCATCCGGTGAAAACTGACCCGGCCAGACCAGGCTCTGGCGGTAATAGCGGTTTAGCGGCGTTTGTTCCTCATGCTCTGTTTTTGCCGTCACCGCGGTATTAAGATCGGCGAAAATGGCATTTTCGCGGGCAACATACCCGGCAAAGTCGGCGCCATCGAGCTCGCGTACGGACATCTCATCTGCCCGCCAGGTATGCCAGAGATGCAGTTCAGGCCCCTGCTGCGAGAGATAGACCCGCACTGCCAGCAGGACGACCAGTACGATCCCCACCACCATCGCTATTTTCTTAACAAGCACCATCAGATGCTCGCTGACTCGCCAGGGCCAATTCGCCATGCCGGGATCCCTTTCATGTCTACTGTGTTTCTATCTTATCAAAAATGTGAACGGGCTGACGTATTCACCAAATTCATACGTGCAGATTCTGTCACTGCACCAAAAGTGAACTACGCTGCACAAATGTTGATCATCCGTTAACTAAATATTGCATGAAGTTTACAGCAGAGCAGGCATTCCCTCGCCTGTGTTCCTGGCACGCGTCATGCATTGTTAACGAGGTAACACAAGATCGGCTTTTGACAGCGTGTTAACAGCGAGGCGGTATGACGACAAAACCTGAGATGTTGAGCCGTATCGAAACGATGTTTAGCCAGTTCACGCCCAGCGAAAAACGGGTCGGAAGCTGGTTGCTTGCCCACGCCGCGCAGATACCGTTTGAAACGGCTGAAAGCGTCGGTCAGGCGAGCGGGACGAGCGGGATCACCGTGGGACGCTTCCTGCGCAAGCTGGGCTACCGCAACCTGGAGGATGTCAAAAAGAGCCTGCGCGATCCGTATCAGCCCTGGGGTATGAACGAACGTCTGGACTCCTGGCAACAGCAGCGCCCCCTGCCCAACCGCCTTCAGCACGCCCTGTCGCTGGAAGTGGATGCCATCACGCAGGTGTATCAGCTCGCGCAAACGGACGTCTTCCGCCAGGTCGTACACAACCTGGCCCATGCGGATGCGGTGTTTGTGCTGGGGATCCAGTCCACCCGCGGGATCGCCAACGCCTTCTTCAGCCACCTTGAGTACCTGCGCCCGCGCGTGAGCTATTCGGAGGGGGCATCCGGAAGCTGGGTGGAATCCCTCAACTCGGGGTTTTCGCACCCTTATGTCGTGCTGACCGATACGCGCGCCTACTCCGCGATGGCCCGCCAGTACTGCCGCGTCGCGAGCGAAAAAGGCATTCCGCTGGCCTTAATCACCGACATCTGGTGCCCGTGGGCGCGGGATTATCCGATGGACTTACTGCAGGTGAAAACCGATACCGGTCATTTCTGGGATTCACTTGCCCCCGTGAGCTGTTTGTTCAACCTGCTGCTGTCGGGCGTGGTGGAAGCGTTGGGTGATGCGCTCCCGGCACGTCTGGCGGTAAACCGGCAATTACAACAAGAGTTTGGTCAATTCGAACGCTAAAGGAGCGGAGCTATGCCCGAAGAGAGTGAACTGATTGATGTGGCGAAGACATTTCCCACGCTGCATATCGATCTGAAGTACGCCACTGCCGACAACATCACCGGTCGCCCGATCTACCAAGAGGCGCTGTGCCTGCTGCATACCGACGCCGCCACCGCGCTGGCAAAAGCCATCAGCATTGCCACGCTGGCCGGGCTGAAGCTGGTGGTGTACGACGCCTACCGACCGCAGCAGGCGCAGGCCCAGCTGTGGGATGCCTGCCCGAACCCGGAATATGTGGTCGACGTGGCGATTGGCTCCAATCATAGTCGCGGCACGGCCATCGACGTCACGCTGATGGACGAACACAATACCGTGCTGGATATGGGCGCCGGTTTTGACGAAATGCACGACCGCTCGCATCCGTATCACCCTTCCGTACCGCCGCTCGCCCAGCGCAACCGTCTGCTGCTGAATGCCATCATGTTCGGTGGCGGTTTTGTCGGTATCAGCAGCGAATGGTGGCACTTTGAACTGCCGAACGCCACCAGCTACCCGCTGCTTGATGACCGTTTTGCCTGTTTTCCCCTGATGCACACCCCTCTTTAAACCTGGAGCACTGCCATGAAAACATCGCTTCTCACGACCCTGATCGCCGCCACGCTGGTAATGAACGCTCCGCTGGCGCTGGCTGCCGTCCCGAAAGACATGCTGGTGATTGGTAAAGCCGCCGACCCGCAAACGCTCGACCCTGCCATCACCATTGATAACAACGACTGGACCGTCACCTATCCGTCCTATCAGCGTCTGGTCAAGTACAAGCCAGGCTCTACCGAGGTGGAAGGCGATCTCTCGACAGGCTGGAAAGCGTCCGACGACCAGAAAGAGTGGACCTTTACCCTGGCGGATAACGCGAAATTCTCCGACGGCACGCCGGTCACCGCCGACGCGGTAAAACGCTCTTTTGAACGCCTGCTGAAGCTCGGCCAGGGGCCGTCTGAAGCCTTCCCGAAAGATCTGAAAATTGATGCGGTAGATGACCATACGGTGAAATTCACCCTCAGCCAGCCGTTTGCCCCCTTCCTTTACACGCTGGCAAATGACGGGGCATCCATCATTAACCCGGCAGTGCTGAAGGAAAATGCCGCGGACGATGCGCGCGGTTTCCTGGCGCAAAACACCGCCGGTTCCGGGCCGTTTATGCTCAAAAGCTGGCAGAAAGGCCAGCAGCTGGTGCTGGTGCCTAACCCACACTGGCAGGGTGAAAAACCGCACTTTAAGCGTGTATCGGTAAAAATTATCGGAGAGAGCGCCTCCCGCCGATTGCAGCTTTCCCGCGGCGATCTGGACATTGCCGACTCCCTGCCGGTCGATCAGCTCTCGGCCCTGAAGCAGGAAGGAAAAGTCGCCGTCGCGGAATACCCGTCCCTGCGCGTGACCTATCTCTACCTCAACAACAGCAAAGCGCCGCTCAATCAGGTGGATTTACGTCGAGCCATTTCATGGGCGACGGACTACCAGGGCATGGTGAAGGGCATTCTGAGCGGCAACGGCAAGCAGATGCGCGGCCCGATCCCTGAAGGCATGTGGGGCTTTGACGCCACGGCAATGCAGTACAGCTATGATGAGGCCAAAGCGAAAGCGGCGCTGGAGAAGGTCAAAGACAAGCCCGCCAGCCTGACCTTCCTTTACTCGGATAACGATCCGAACTGGGAGCCTATCGCCCTCTCAACCCAGGCCAGCCTCGGCAAGATCGGCATTAACGTCAAGCTTGAGAAACTGGCGAACGCCACCATGCGCGACCGCGTCGGTAAAGGCGATTACGACATTGCGATCGGTAACTGGAGCCCGGACTTTGCCGACCCCTATATGTTCATGAACTACTGGTTCGAATCAGACAAAAAAGGGCTGCCGGGCAACCGTTCATTCTATGAAAACAAAGAGGTCGACTCGCTGCTGCAGGCCGCGCTGAAAACCACCGATCAGGCAGAACGCACCAAAGATTACCAGCAGGCGCAAAAAGTGGTGATTGACGAGGCGGCCTACGTTTATCTGTTCCAGAAGAACTATCAGCTGGCGATGAACAAAGAGGTTAAAGGCTTCACCTTTAATCCGATGCTTGAGCAGGTGTTCAACATCGCCACCATGAGTAAATAACGAATTCGCCGGGGGAAAGTGTATGACGTTCTGGAGCATCGTGCGCCAGCGCTGCTGGGGATTACTCCTGGTGGTGGCCGGTGTCTGTATCATTACCTTTATTATTTCACACATGATCCCCGGCGATCCGGCCCGTCTGCTGGCCGGAGACCGTGCCAGCGACGACATCGTGCAAAACATCCGCCAGCAACTGGGGCTGGATCAGCCGCTGTATATCCAGTTTGGTCGCTACGTCGATGCTCTCGCCCATGGCGATCTCGGCACGTCCATTCGTACCGGACGTCCGGTTGCACAAGACCTGAAGGCCTTTTTCCCTGCCACGCTGGAGCTGGCCTTTTGCTCCCTGCTACTGGCGCTGGTCATCGGCGTGCCGTTGGGGATTTTGTCGGCGGTCTATCGCAACCGCTGGCTGGACCATCTGGTGCGATTAATGGCGATGACCGGCATTTCCACACCAGCCTTCTGGCTCGGTCTGGGCGTTATTGTGCTTTTCTACGGGCACCTGCAGATCCTGCCGGGCGGCGGCAGACTGGACGACTGGCTCGATCCGCCGACGCACGTCACCGGGTTTTACCTGCTGGATGCCCTGCTGGAGGGCAACGTCGAGGTCTTTCTCAATGCGCTTCAGCATCTGATTTTACCCTCGCTGACGCTGGCGTTTGTTCACCTGGGCATCGTGGCGCGTCAGGTGCGTTCCGCGATGCTGGAGCAGCTTAGCGAGGACTACATCCGCACGGCGCGCGCCAGCGGCCTGCCTGGCTGGTATATCGTCCTGCGTTACGCTCTGCCCAATGCGATGATTCCGTCGATTACCGTGCTCGGGCTGGCGCTGGGCGATTTGCTGTACGGTGCAGTACTGACCGAAACCGTCTTTGCCTGGCCGGGGATGGGTGCCTGGGTGGTGACGTCCATTCAGGCGCTCGATTTCCCTGCCGTGATGGGCTTCGCTGTCGTCGTCTCTCTGGCCTACGTATTGGTGAATCTGGTGGTCGATCTGCTTTATCTGTGGATTGACCCGCGAATTGGGCGCGGAGGTGCCGAATGATGTTAACGCAGGAAACGCCCGTCCCGGTTAAAACTGCCAGACAACGTATCAACTGGGCAAAACTGTTCTGGATGCTGCGACAAAGCCCACTCACGATAGTTGGCGGCGTGATTATGATTGCGATGCTCCTGGTGATGGTGACCTCACCGTGGATTGTACCGCATGACCCGAACGCGCTGGATCTGACCGCCCGTCTGCAGGCACCGTCCGCACAACATTGGTTTGGTACCGATGAAGTGGGACGCGATCTGTTCAGCCGCGTCCTGGCAGGCAGCCAGCAGTCGATCGCCGCCGGGCTGGCGGTGGTGGTGATTGCAGGCGGCATTGGCTCGCTGCTGGGCTGTTTGTCCGGCGTACTGGGTGGGCGCGGTGACGCCATCATCATGCGGGTGATGGACATCATGCTCTCTATACCCTCTCTGGTGCTGACCATGGCGCTGGCTGCCGCGCTCGGCCCGAGCCTGTTTAACGCCATGCTGGCGATCGCCATTGTCCGCATTCCGTTTTACGTCCGTCTGGCGCGCGGCCAGACGCTGGTGGTCCGCCAGTTTACCTACGTGCAGGCCGCCCGCACGTTTGGCGCATCACGCTGGCATTTGATCCGCTGGCATATTCTGCGCAATGCCCTGCCGCCGCTGATTGTGCAGGCTTCGCTGGACATTGGTAGCGCTATTCTGATGGCCGCGACGCTGGGGTTTATTGGCCTGGGTGCACAGCAGCCGACCGCAGAATGGGGGGCGATGGTGGCCGTTGGCCGTAACTACGTTCTCGACCAGTGGTGGTATTGCGCCTTTCCCGGTGCGGCCATTTTGATTACCGCCGTGGGTTTTAACCTGTTCGGTGACGGTATCCGCGACCTGCTGGATCCGAAGTCAGGAGGAAAACAGTCATGACCGAATCGGTATTACGCATTGAAGACCTGCACCTGAGCTTCCCGATTTTTCGCGGTGAAGTCCACGCGCTGAATAACGTCTCGCTGGAGATCAAAAGGGGTGAAATCGTCGGCGTGGTGGGCGAATCGGGATCGGGGAAATCCGTGACCGCAATGCTCGCCATGCGGCTGCTGCCGGAAGGCAGCTACCGGATCCATCAGGGCCAGGTGATGCTACTGGGTGAAAATGTCCTCGCGGCATCTGAGAAACAGCTCCGCCAGTGGCGCGGCGCCAGAGTGGCGATGATTTTTCAGGAGCCGATGACCGCCCTCAACCCGACGCGACAGATTGGCAAACAGATGGTGGAGGTGATCCGCCAGCATCGGCCACTTTCCCGGCAGGAGGCGCAACAAAAGGCGATTACCCTGCTGGAAGAGATGCAAATCCCGGACGCGCACCAGGTGATGGCGCGTTATCCGTTCGAACTCTCCGGCGGCATGCGCCAGCGGGTGATGATCGCCCTTGCCTTCTCCTGCGAGCCGGAGCTGATCATTGCCGACGAACCGACCACCGCACTGGACGTTACCGTCCAGCTGCAGGTGCTGCGCTTGCTGAAGCATAAGGCGCGGGCCAGCGGCACCTCTGTGCTGTTTATCAGCCATGATATGGCCGTGGTATCCCAGCTCTGCGACAGAATGTATGTGATGTATGCCGGTAGCGTGATAGAGAGCGGCGCCACGCAAACGCTGATCCATGCCCCAGTTCATCCCTACTCCATTGGCCTGCTGAAGTGTGCGCCGGAGAACGGTCAGCCGCGCGATCTGCTCCCGGCCATCCCCGGCACCGTCCCCAACCTCAGCCAGCTTCCGCAGGAATGCGCATTCCGCGATCGCTGCTTTGCCGCCGGGGCGAAATGCAGCGAAACCCCGCGCTTACACCCCCATGGCGCAGAAGGCCAACAGGCCGCCTGCTGGTATCCGCAACAGGAGAAACCCCATGTCTGATGTGCTGCTGGAACTGGATAGCGTGCACGTAAACTTTGCGGCACGTAAAAACTGGCTGGGCCGCGTCACCGAGCAGGTGCATGCGCTCAACGGACTCGATCTGCAGATCCGCCGGGGAGAAACGCTGGGCATTGTCGGGGAATCCGGCTGCGGTAAAAGCACGCTGGCCCAGCTGCTGATGGGCATGCTTAAGCCCAGCGCCGGGGCATACCAGCGGGTAAACCACGCGGGCGGCATGCAGATGGTGTTTCAGGACCCGCTCTCGTCGCTCGATCCGCGCTTGCCGGTCTGGCGCATCATCACCGAGCCGGTGTGGGTGCAAAAACGCAGCCCCGAACGGGAACGCCGACAGATGGCGGAAAACCTGGCGTTGCAGGTTGGCATTCGTCCGGAATATCTCGACCGGCTACCGCACGCCTTTTCCGGCGGCCAGCGCCAGCGCATCGCCATCGCCCGGGCTCTCTCGTCCGATCCGGACATCATCGTGCTCGACGAACCGACCAGCGCGCTGGATATCTCCGTGCAGGCGCAAATCCTCAATCTGCTGGTGACCCTGCAACAGCAACGTAATCTGACTTATGTGTTAATTTCGCATAACGTATCGGTGGTCCGACACATGAGTGACCGCGTGGCGGTAATGTACCTCGGGCAGATTGTGGAGCTGGGCAGCGCCGCCCAGGTGCTGGGGGAACCGCACCATCCTTATACCCGTCTGTTGCTCGATTCGGTTCCCCGCACCGGTGAACCGCTGGATGAAACGCTGGCGTTACGCAAAACGGAGCTTCCCGGAAACCGTCATCTGCCCAAAGGCTGCTTTTTCCGCGACCGTTGCCCGCTGGCCACGCAGGGGTGTGAAGATCCCCAGGCTTTACAGCCCTCTCACGAGGGCCGTCACGTTCGCTGCTGGCGCAACCTGGGTTAGATTTGCGCCATCCCGCCGTCCACAAACAGCTCGGTGGCGTTAATAAAGCTGGCCGCATCGGAGGCCAGGAACGCCACCGCTTTCCCTACTTCACCCGGCGCGCCTAAACGTCCGAGCGGGACCTGCGCGGCCAGCGCATCGTACAGCCCCTGACGGTGTTCTTCCGGCACCAAATCACCGAGACCCGGGGTTTTGATTGGGCCCGGACTCACCACGTTGACGCGGATCCCGCGGCCCTGCAAATCCAGCGCCCAGGAGCGGGCAAAGTTGCGAACGGCGGCCTTACTGGCGCTGTAGACGCTAAAGTTTGCCGTCCCCTTAATGGAGACCGTCGAGCCGGTCAGAATAATCGACGATCCGGCGGATAAGAGCGGCAGCGCCTTCTGCACCGTAAAGAGCACGCCGCGGACGTTAGTACCGAAAATACGGTCAAACTGCTCTTCGGTGATCGCGCCCAGCGGCAGCATATCGCCGCCCCCCGCATTGGCGAACAGGATATCCAGACGGCCTTCCTCTTTTGCAATCCGGGCATAAACCTCATCCAGATCGCCGAGTTTAGAGACATCCGCACGAATGCCCACTGCCGTTGAAGCAATTTCAGCCACCGCCGCGTCCAGCTCGGCCTGACGACGTCCGGTGATGTACACCTTCGCCCCCTGAGCCGCCAGCTCCTGCGCCGTGGCAAGACCAATACCGGAGCTGCCGCCGGTTACCAGTGCAATTTTTCCTGAAAGAGTCGTGTTCATGTCATTTACCTTTTGTTGGGTTTGATTTGCGCGCTTTCGCTCGCGTTGAACAAACTTTAGCCCTTGCAGCATTAATGAAAAATGGGCAAAAATGAAAATGACTATTCACATACAGAAATAATCAGAGGGCCTGATGGACCAGTTAATGGCAATGCGTGCCTTTACGCGGGTGGTGGAATCCGGCAGTTTTACACGCGCGGCGGATTCGCTGAATATGCCGATAGCCACCCTGAGCAAGCTGGTGAAATCTCTCGAAACGCATCTTGAGATCCGCCTCCTGCACCGCACCACCCGCCGGGTCGTCACCACGCCTGAGGGGGCGGAATACTATGAAAAAGCACTCAGGGTGCTGATTGATATCGAAGATATTGACACCTCTTTTCGCGTTTCTCGCGCGACGCCAAAGGGGCATCTGCGCGTCGACATCGGCGGCTCCACCGCCCGTGACGTGCTCATCCCCCTGCTACCAGATTTCATGCAGCGCTACCCGGATATCCGGATCGATCTTGGGGTGGCCGACCGGCCCGTAGACTTAATCAGCGGTAACGTAGACTGTGTTATTCGCGGCGGCCCGCTGAACGACTCAACACTTATTGCCCGACATCTCGGCAATGCCGAAATGGTTACCTGCGCGACGCCGGGTTATCTGAAGAATCATGGCGTCCCGGCCTATCCGCAGGAGCTGCGCAACGGCCACAAATTGATAAGCTATCTCTCTCCGGTCACCGGGCGGGCCTTTCCGTTTCGCTTCAGACAGGATGGCGAGGCGCTGGAAATCAGCATTCCACACTATCTCGGCGTCAATGAAAGCAATGCCCATCTCGCGGCTGCCGCGGCGGGACTTGGGATTGTTCAGACTTTTGAGTATTCGGCAAAGCACTATTTGCAGACGGGAACATTGACGGCAATCCTGAGCGACTGGCGCCCTGCGGCCTATCCGTTTCATGTGGTTTACCCCCAAAACCGGCATTTAACGCACCGCCTGAAGGTATTTATTGCCTGGCTGGCGGAGGTATTCCCCGCCGCGCTGAAGGGATAGCCGGGCGCGAACCCGGCTGGGGCTTAGTTGAGTTTGTAATCGAGCGTGATGTCGGCTTTCAGCAGCTGCGACACCGGGCAGCCTGCTTTCGCTTTCTGAATGATGCCGTCAAACTGCTGAGGCGCGATGCCGGGAACAGTCACCTTGCTTTTCAGCGCAACCTTTGTAATGGCAAAACCGCCGTCGGTTTTATCCAGCGAGACGTCTGCAGTGGTATCAATGGAATCGGCAGTATAGCCCGCCTCACCCAGCATCAGCGAAAGCGCCATCGAGAAACAGGCGGCGTGTGCCGCGCCAATCAGCTCCTCAGGGTTGGTCCCCTTTTCACCCTCGAAGCGGGTGTTAAAGC
Source organism: Enterobacter sp. ZOR0014 (assembly GCF_000798855.1). Taxonomy (NCBI): domain Bacteria; kingdom Pseudomonadati; phylum Pseudomonadota; class Gammaproteobacteria; order Enterobacterales; family Enterobacteriaceae; genus Enterobacter; species Enterobacter sp. ZOR0014. The sequence continues at coordinate 13,218 of NZ_JTLF01000090.1, forward strand.
CATAAGGCTGCTGATTGAGAACGCCGCTCTCGGTAGAAACCGTTCCTTTCCCGCGTTTAATGTCGCCAGACCAGTGTGCTGAACCGTGCTTATGAATAGTCATTCTTGCTCTCCTTTTGGCTTACAAAGGGTTAAGTATAGAAGGCTACTCAGATTCTGCGGCGAAGACAGAAGAGTCTTAGCCACTGAACACATGTTGAGCCAGTGCATCAAGGAATGCGCGCAGTGCGGCAGGTTGATATTCCCGGGACTGGTAAATGCCATGGATGGCAAGCGGTTTCGGCTCCAGCACGCTCAGAACCGGCACCAGTAATCCCTGCGCCAGCGCGTCAGATGCCTCACGCTCCGGCAACATGGCGATACCGCAGTGGTTAATCGCGGCGTCCATCAACAGCGATGAGATGCTGGCGCTCAGGTTGCCGCTGACGGCCACGCTCAGGCTTTCACCTTCCGGCGTAAGAAAATGCCAGGACTGCCCGGCGAAAAAGCTGTAGTGCAGGCAATTATGCTGCGCTAAATCTTCGGGACTGACGGGCGTTCCGTGCTGAGCAAGATAGTCCGGCGAGGCGCAAAGGACTGAACGACACTCCCCGAGTCGGCGGGCGATCATGCCCGGTTCGGGGGTGTCGGTAATGCGCACGGCGACATCAATACGCTCCCCTACCAGGCTCACCGGGTGGTTGTTCACATCCAGCTCGATGCGCAGCTGCGGGTAGCGCGCGAGCAGCCCGGGGAGCACCGGCGCAATCAGGTGCATGGCGGTAAAATGTGCACAGGCGACCCGCAGCGTGCCTGACGGCAAATCTTTCTCCGACTGGCCCTCAATCTCCTGCGAGAGCTGCGAAAGCGTCCGCGTTTTCTGCAACACTTTTTCGCCGGCTGCCGTCAGCGTCAGCTTGCGCGTGGAGCGGTTAACCAGCCGTGTTCCCGCCCACTTTTCCATTTGTTCCAGGTAGCGGCTCACCATCGGGCGCGAGATCCCCAATGCGCGGGCCGCCGCGCTCAAACTTCCCAGCTCGCATATCCGGTTGTAGACCTGAGCGGCAATAACGCGATCCATATACGCTCCATTTGCTCGATTTATGAAACTAAGCATGTCTTGTTTCAGGAATTCTGGCAAATACAAATATCCGTACAATAGAGACTTTCCTGAACCACAGAGACATGATGATGAAGCTTACTCGCCTTGCATTGCTTTGCGCCCTTTTCACACCGGCTGTTTTTGCCGCGCCGTTGACGATTGACACGTATAACCCGCAGGAAAAAGGCATTTTCGCGGTCTCTTCCACGCTGGTCTCTGGCCCGAAAGAAGCCGTTCTGTTTGACGCTCAGTTCAGCGTGAAAGATGGCGAAGCGCTGGTGGAGAAAATTCGCCGCAGCGGTAAAACGCTGAACAAGATTGTGATCACTTCCGGCGATCCGGATTTCTATTTTGGTCTGCAACCGCTGGTAAAAGCCTTCCCGAATGCCAAAGTGGTGGCCACGCAGCAGGTGGTTGACCATATTAAGGCCACCAAAGACGCCAAACTCGCCTTCTGGGGCCCGCAGATGAAAGACGGCGCGCCAACGACGCTGGTCGTTCCGCAGGTGCTCGCCTCAACCACGTTTATGGTTGACGGGGAAAAGATCGACATTGAACAACCAGACAGTTACGCGGCTTACGTGTGGATCCCGTCTGCGAAAACGATCCTCGGTGGCACCGGTGTCTCCTGGGGTATTCACGTCTGGACGGCAGATACCCAGACGCCTGCTCGCCGCCAGCAGTGGCAGCAAACCCTGGACAATATGGCTGCGCACAAACCTGAACGCGTGATCCCGGGTCACTATCTTGGAACTCCGCCTGCCGGAACGGGCGCGATTGATTTTACGCGTGGCTACCTGCAGCATTTTGAACAGGCTTTATCCGCACACAAAGACTCCGCGGGCGTTATCGGCGCGATGAAAAAACAGTACCCGGATCTTGCCGAAGAGAGCTCCCTGGAATTAAGCGCCAAAGTAAATACCGGCGAAATGAAGTGGTAAGTTAAAAACGGCTCCTGCTATATTTCCCCCATAGCAGGAGCACCGCCCAAATATCCTCGTTGCCCAACGTCAATTTATCCCCACGTTTTAAAAGTGCATAAAAGCATGCACTTATGACATTTTCGTTTCTAAGATGAATCTTAGCCACAACGGGTAAAATATTTGCCATTCTGTTTATGAATTACATTTTTTGCGAGCCGTACCATTAAACAGACAACGACACGGAGGCAGCATGTTTACTTATTACCCGGCTAATACTACAGCAGCACAACCTGAGCTCGTTAACGCGATTGCGCAGGGTCTTCACGCCGAACACGGTGCTGTGACTGAAGATGACATTTTGATGGAACTGACCAGGTGGGTGGAATCCACGGATAATGACATCCTCAGTGACATCTACCAGCAGACCATTAACTACGTCGTCAGCGGGCGAAACGCACCTTTGTAAAAACCTGCTAAGCTGGATCTGCAACCTAAGGGGTTACATTTCGTTTGCGTAAGCAAACTGGTCCTTAAAACTATCAACAGGATTGAGGAGTTAACATGAAATCGAACCGTCAGGCACGCCACATTCTGGGACTGAACTACAAGCTTTCTAATCAGCGTAAAGTGGTGATTGAAGGCGACCACGAAACGCAAGTCACTCACGCCACCGGCAGAAAACGCCACGCGGGCAAGTAAGTTCCAGACTGAGACAGAGAACACCATCGGCAAAACCGATGGTGTTTTTGTTTATGTGTTGCGGTAATTAATATTCAGCTCCTTTATAATACCGCCCGACCGCACCCCATCGCACAGGCCAGAAAGATGACAAACAGCAGTGTCAGGGACGGATCTTCAAAAAAAGAGTGAGTGACATGGACAACAAACTGAAAAAACATCGTTCCTTATATATCCCTTATGCCGGACCGGTTTTACTCGAATTCCCCCTGCTCAACAAAGGTAGCGCCTTTAGCATGGAAGAGCGCAGCAGCTTCAACCTGCTGGGTTTACTGCCCGAAGTGGTTGAAACCATCGAAGAACAGGCAGAGCGCGCGTGGATCCAGTATCAGGGCTTCAAAACCGAAATCGACAAGCACATCTACCTGCGCAATATTCAGGACACCAATGAAACCCTCTTCTACCGCCTGGTACAGAACCATCTGGAAGAGATGATGCCGGTGATCTATACCCCGACCGTGGGTGCTGCCTGCGAGCGTTTCTCTGAGATCTACCGTCGCTCCCGCGGGGTATTCATTTCTTACCAGAACCGTCACAACATGGACGATATTCTGCAGAACGTGCCTAACCACAACATCAAAGTCATTGTGGTCACTGACGGCGAGCGCATTTTGGGTCTGGGTGACCAGGGCATCGGCGGGATGGGTATTCCGATCGGTAAGCTGTCACTGTACACCGCCTGTGGCGGCATCAGCCCGGCGTATACCCTGCCGGTAGTGCTGGATGTGGGCACCAATAACCAGCAGCTGTTGAACGATCCCCTGTATATGGGCTGGCGTCATCCGCGTATTACCGACGAAGAGTACTACCAGTTTGTCGACGATTTCATCCAGGCCGTGAAACACCGCTGGCCGGACGTGCTGCTGCAGTTCGAAGACTTTGCGCAGAAGAACGCGATGCCGCTGCTGAACCGCTATCGCGATGAGATCTGCTCCTTTAACGACGATATCCAGGGCACCGCAGCCGTGACCGTGGGTACGCTTATCGCCGCCAGCCGCGCAGCCGGCAGCCAGCTGAGCTATCAGAAAATCGTCTTCCTCGGGGCAGGCTCCGCAGGATGCGGTATCGCCGAACAGATTATTGCCCAGACGCAGCGTGAAGGCCTGAGTGAAGAGCTGGCCCGCTCCCGCGTGTTTATGGTTGACCGTTTCGGCCTGCTGACCGACGGTATGCCGAACCTGCTGCCGTTCCAGACCAAACTGGTGCAGAAACGCGAGAACCTGAAAAACTGGGATACTGACAACGAAGTCCTCTCCCTGCTGGACGTGGTGCGCAACGTGAAGCCGGATATTCTGATCGGCGTTTCCGGACAAACCGGCCTCTTCACGGAAGAGATTATTCGTGAGATGCACAAGCACTGCGAGCGCCCTATCGTGATGCCGCTTTCCAACCCGACCTCCCGCGTGGAAGCGACGCCGCAGGACATCATCGCCTGGACCGAAGGTAACGCGCTGGTTGCGACCGGCAGCCCGTTCGATCCGGTGGTATGGAAGGATAAAACCTATCCGATTGCCCAGTGCAACAACTCCTATATCTTCCCGGGTATTGGTCTGGGCGTGATCGCCTCCGGCGCGTCTCGCATTACCGATGAGATGCTGATGTCCGCGAGCGAAACCCTCGCGGGCCACTCGCCGCTGGTCAATGATGGTGAAGGGCTGGTACTGCCTGAGCTGAAGGACATCCACAAGGTGTCGCGCGCTATCGCGTTTGCGGTAGGTAAAATGGCGCAGCAGCAGGGCGTGGCAGTGAAAACCTCTGCCGACGCGCTGCAGCAGGCTATTGACGATAACTTCTGGAAGCCTGAATACCGCAGCTATCGCCGTACCTCGATTTAATTTGCTCCGACCGTTCCCTCTCCCCGTGGGAGAGGGTTAGGGTGAGGGCATCAGACCGCACCATCGAATCCCACTAGCCAAACCCCCTTTCCCCCGCTACACTCCTTTCATCCATTAACATACTGAATATATAAGGAGGCCAATTATGCTGTACTGTGAAATTTTCAATGTTTCACATACATTTGGTGATCGCACCCGCTCAAGCGTTATCGGTATCGTGCTGCGATAACTTCTGCTTGAGCGAAGACACCAACCCCTGAAATCCCTTCTCTCGGGCTTACTGAGTTATCGTCAGCGATGTTTGACGAGGCATAAACATGCCTGTAACTCTTGGGTAAGCAACAATGAGCACTTTACTCACTGCACAATCTTTACGTGTTGATACGGCGTTTGGCACGCTCTTCGACTCCCTTTCTTTTACGCTGAAAAAAGGCGACCGCATTGGCCTCCTGGGCGATAACGGCTGCGGAAAAAGTACGCTTTTAAAGGTGCTGGACGGCACAGACTCCCCCGCCGCCGGTACGGTAGCGCTGGCCGGGCACTGCCTGATGGCGCGCGTTGAGCAACATCTTCCGGACGCTATTTTCCCGCTGACCATGCTGGATGCCGTACTCGCACAGCTGCCTTTAGCTGAGCGCGATAGCCTGCGCTGGAAAGCCGAAACGCTGCTGGCCGGCATGGGCTTTACCCCGCAGGATATGACGCTGCGCTCCGCCACGCTGAGCGGCGGGCAACACACCCGGCTGCTGCTGGCGCGGGCGTTGATTCACGAGCCGGATCTGCTCCTGCTGGATGAACCCAGTAACCACCTCGATTTGCCGACCATGCTCTGGCTGGAACATTTTTTACAGAACTGGTCAGGCAGCTTCGTGCTGGTCTCGCACGACCGACAGTTGCTGGATGCCGTCACAAACGGCAGCTGGATCCTGCGCGATAAAACGCTGCACTACTTTGCCCTTCCCTGCACGGCCGCACGCAAGGCGCTTGAAGCAAAAGATGAAAGCGACGCGCAGCGCCACAAGGCGGAGCAAAAGGAGATCGACCGCGTGACCGCCAGCGCGAAGCGGCTGGCGACCTGGGGCAAGGTTTACGATAACGAAGACCTGGCCCGGAAAGCCAAACAGATGGAAAAACAGGTCGAACGGCTGAAGGAGAGCCAGACGGCGCTTACGGCTGGCAGCCAGTGGACGTTAACCCTGCGCGGCGATGCGCTTCGCGCCGACCGACTGCTGGAGATAGAAAACCTCGGCGTGCCGCCTGCGCCGGGGCTTTCTGAGCTGTTTAACATCGACATCGCGCGTCTGAAAAGCGGCGATCGCGTGGCGATTGTGGGTCGTAACGGCTGCGGAAAATCGTCCCTGATGAAGCTTATCTGGCGCTGTTTTAGTGATGAGCAGAGCGATACGGGGCTGAAACTTCATCCACGCGTGTCAGCTGGCTATTACGATCAGACGCTGAACCAGCTGCCGGATGACGCCACGCTGTTTGACGCGCTGGAGCCGTTCGCGCCCGACCCGCAACACAGAAAAATGGCGCTCATCAGCGCCGGATTTCCGTGGGCGCGTCACGGACAAAACGTCAGTACGCTCAGCGGTGGCGAACGCTCTCGACTGCTGTTTGTCGGCCTGACGCTTGCCCGCTATAGCCTGCTGATGCTCGATGAGCCGACCAACCATCTCGACATGGAGGGCAAAGAGGCGCTGGCGCAAACCCTGCAGCAGTTTGAGGGCGGCGTCCTGCTGGTCAGCCACGACCGTCAGTTAATTAGCCAAAGCTGCAACCGTTTCTGGTTAATTGAAGAGGGAAAGCTGAGCGAATGGCATGATGCAGAAGCGGTATTCGAGCGGCTGCGTGAAAGCGCGGGACTGGTAACATCCCCAGCTCCCGTCGACGCCACGACCATGCCTGTATCCCCCTCTGACGATCTGCTTGAACGGCTGGTCGCACTGGAAACATTGCTGGAAGACGATCTGGCGCGTAAGCCAAAGCATCAGAAACCACAGCTGCAGGCTCAATGGCGTAAAGAAATTAAGGAGATAGAAGCACAGCTGTAACGCTGCGCCCGGCGAGCCTCTCGTCGGGCCAGTATTTTCCCCCTTAATTATTAGAGGAACGCCGTATTCTTATTCTGAAATCGCATTAAATGATGACATTATGTTGCGGGTGCCTTGCATTACAGCGCTTAAGCATTAATCCTTGAGGAGTATTACACCTGCTATGCAGATACTCATCATGAACAAGGAGATACACATGAAGGCTGCTGTTGTTACTCAGGATCATCAGGTTAACGTTACCGAAAAAACCTTGCGCCCGCTCAAGCACGGGGAAGCCCTGCTGAAGATGGAATGCTGTGGCGTATGCCATACCGATCTTCACGTAAAGAACGGTGACTTTGGCGATAAAACCGGGGTGATCCTGGGCCATGAAGGGATTGGCATCGTCAAAGAAATCGGCCCTGGCGTGACGTCGCTGAAGGTCGGCGATCGCGCAAGCGTAGCCTGGTTCTTTGAGGGCTGTGGTCACTGTGAATACTGTAATACCGGCAACGAAACCCTGTGCCGCGATGTAAAAAATGCCGGTTACTCCGTTGATGGCGGCATGGCGGAAGAGTGCATCGTCACCGCCGATTACGCGGTAAAAGTACCGGACGGCCTGGATTCTGCTGCCGCCAGCAGCATCACCTGCGCCGGTGTCACCACTTACAAAGCGGTGAAGATCTCAGGTATTAAACCGGGCCAGTGGATTGCCATTTATGGTCTGGGTGGACTGGGCAACCTTGCGCTGCAGTATGCTAAAAACGTCTTTAACGCCAAGGTCATCGCGTTGGATGTTAATGACGAACAGCTGAAGCTTGCCGCCAGCATGGGTGCGGATTTGACCATCAACTCCCGCAGTGAAGATGCCGCTAAAATTGTGCAGGAAAAAACCGGCGGCGCACATGCTGCTGTCGTCACTGCCGTCGCAAAAGCGGCCTTCAACTCCGCGGTGGATGCCGTGCGCGCCGGTGGTCGCGTGGTCGCGGTTGGTCTGCCACCGGAAGCGATGAGCCTGGATATTCCGCGCCTGGTGCTGGACGGCATTCAGGTGGTGGGTTCACTGGTTGGTACCCGTCAGGATCTGCAGGAAGCGTTCCAGTTTGCGGCGGAAGGTAAAGTGGTACCGAAGGTGACAATGCGTCCAATCGAAGACATCAACGCCATCTTCAAAGAGATGGAACAGGGTCAGATCCGTGGCCGTATGGTGATTGATTTACGCTCATAAGCACTCATCATTTATCACCGCTCCCGAAAGGGAGCGGTTTTCATACAGCCGTACGAGCCTTAACGTGTGACTGTCTTGTCCGCAGATATCCGTACAACAGCAATGCGCTCATGGCCGAGAATGAGAGTATCGCCGCTGGTAGCGTGACGTAACGCCAGCTAAAGCCAAGGGTAATCATCATCCCGCCAAAGTACGCGCCAATCGCACTGCCGAGATTAAATGCCATCTGTCCCCCTGCCGCCCCCAGCATCTCACCGCCCTTCGCATTTTGCAGAAGGAGGATTTGCAGCGGCGCAGAGAGCGCAAACAGCCCGGCACAGCAGATAAAGCCCATGACCAGCGAGGCCGTTTTCTGTTCGCCAGTGGCAAAAAGCAGCAGCAGTGAGGCGACAATCACCATATCGGTGGTGGCGGCAATGCGCAGCGGGCTAAAGCGACCAGAGAGTTTACCGCTTAACAGATTGCCCAACACCATCCCAAGCCCCATCAGCATCATGATGGCGGTCATCACCCCTTCCGAAAAACCGGAGACGTTAACCATAAAGGGCTTAACGAAGCTGAACCACGCAAATACACCGGCGTTACCAAACATAGTGGCGGCAAAAATCAGCCACGGTTCTGGTCTTTTCAGAAACTGGAACTGCTCGGTCAATTTGATTTCTGATCTGTCATGGAGGTATGGCACCCAAAGGATAACCGACAGGATCACCAGCGCATCGAACACGGCAATCAGGAAAAAGGTATAGCGCCAGCTAAATGCGTGCCCCAGCCAGGTACCCAGCGGGACACCGACCAGGTTAGCCACGGTCATACCGGCGATCATCCCGGCCACGGCAACCGTTACCTTCCCCGGTGGTGCTATTTTAGAGAGGATAATCGCCCCGACGCCAAAAATGGCCCCGTGCGGAAAACCAGAAATTAAACGCCCCAGCGCCAGCCAGAAATAGGACGTGGAGAAAGTAAACAGCGCATTGCCGACAGCGCACATTGCCACCAGGAACAACAGCGTGGTTTTTAACGAGAACTTGCCCGAAAAGAGCGCCACAATCGGGGCACCAATCACCACGCCGAAAGCATAAAACGAAATCATATTCCCGGCCGAGGGAATAGAAATGCCGGTGTCGTGCGCCAGTTCGGTGAGCACACCCATAATGCCAAATTCAGCCATCCCCAGGCCAAACGTGCCAAGCGCCAACGAAAAAATTGTCTTTTTCATACCACGACCACAGATTAAAAACTCGCGACGGGCATTATTGAACAAACTGGTATGGTGAGCCAGTTCAAATCAGCTGGCTGACACGTTAATCCATTAATTCAGGTACTTTATCCAACTGCTACGCGGCGGGAATGAAAACAGATAGCCCCGGCAGGAGTCAGGGCTTGAAAGGGTTTAGGGTGTCGTCTTTACAGTGCGCTTTCTGCCGATGATTTAGCGCGAGTAATCGCGCCAGCATTGAAAATTGGGTGCTCGTGATGGTTTGTTATGTCACGAACGCGATAGATTTTCCATGCGTCGTCTTCACGACGAAGAAATACTTCAAGGTGTATGCTTCTTCCGCCAGCCGCTCCCTCCAAAACCTGAACTACTTCCCCATTTAAAAATGGCCTTGCGTTTTCTACTCGTAACGCAGGTATCCATTCGCGAGAATAATCCTGAGTATACGTAAAGTAGTCAGACTCTATTAATTCTTGTTCAGAGATGTCCTGAATGGCATCAATGCGAGCAATAGTATCAGCAGAAACATATTTACGCAGTTCGTCGGCAGGGTAAGGCCTGACGTCATCGCTACCGAATGCGGAAAGATAGGATTTATAAAATGCTTCGGTAGCGTCTTGCGCACTTTGATCTTGATTGGCAGCCGAAGTACATCCCACCAGCAACATTGCGAATGATAAAAATATCCGTTTCATCAATGCATCCTGTAAATTTTAAAGGGAGGTTGCATTTTGCGGTACCCAGGCCCAGGATACATGCCTTTTTGAACAAAGTCAGAAATCCACTGCGTGCCGTCATACATCGTCATGTGACCTATGCCATTTCCGCCGGGGTATGGTTGTATCACTGCGACATCGCCAGAAATTAACGTTGAACCGGGCGGCAGCTCACTGAATCCAGCACGCAATAATTCCGCCCCATAATCTTTTGCATAAGCAGTGTTAGATACCTTAACACCTCCAGCCAGAATGGCCAGGCGGGTAAACTTAGCACATTCACTATGAGAGTGTCCCAGAGCATGTGAACGGAGATACGAAACTGCAGCTTCTTTATTCCAACTCATTCTTAGTCCCTTTAAGTAAATAAGAGTGAAATTATCTTACTAACCGCACTTAGAGCGAGGGATTAAAAGTGCTGTAAAATTAATTCCATAAAAAAATTACGTATAATATCAGGTGGATTACACTTCATAGTGCGGCCTCGCTTTTTCCCGCGCCGGACAACCTGAGGATGACAATCATGGGAAGCAAGAAGAAAACCAGTGTCGCTGTTGATGTCGAAAAAAATGCACCGCTGAAAACCAAAGAGTACGAAAAAGAGCTTCGTCGCCTCCACGTTGAACTGGTGAAGCTCCAGCAGTGGGTCGTCGCCAAAGGGTTAAAAGTGTGTATTGTTTTTGAAGGGCGCGATGGCGCCGGTAAAGGCGGCACCATAAAAGCGATCACCGAGCGCGTAAGCCCGCGCGTTTTCCGCGTTGTTGCCCTTCCCGCCCCCACCGAGAAAGAGAAAACCCAGCTCTATTTTCAGCGTTATGTTCCCCATCTGCCCGCTGCCGGGGAGATCGTGATATTCGACCGAAGCTGGTACAACCGCGCGGGCGTCGAGCGGGTCATGGGGTTCTGCACGCCGGAACAGGTGGAGAAGTTTCTCGACGGTACGCCGGTGATGGAAAAAGCGATGGTTGATGCCGGGATTATTCTGCTGAAGTACTGGCTCGAGGTGACACCGAAAGAGCAGGAGCGCCGTTTACGTGACCGTATTAACGACGGTCGTAAAATATGGAAGCTCTCGCCGATGGATATTAAATCGTTTAACCTGTGGGATGAATATACCGTAGCGCGCGATGCCATGTTTGCGGCAACCGATACCGCCTGGGCACCGTGGTATGTGGCCCGTTCGGAAGATAAAAAACGCGTGCGGCTGAATATTATTTCGCATCTCCTGACGCAGATCCCGTATAAAGAAATTCACGTTGAAAAGGTGGAATTACCGAAACGTAAAATTGGCAAAGTGAAACCGACGAAATACCCGTTCCGTTATGTGGAAGAGCGGTTCTAAGATTACTGGAAGACGGCTCGCAGAATGTAGATTACCAGGGGAAAAGGTATTGTTTTTTGTTGGCTGCGGTTGATAATGGCCGCACCAACAAAGGAGATACGAATGAAACACACAGTTGACCACACCCTCTCGCGAAGCATTAAACCAACAGTACCGTCGAGCCATACCTCACCAGACTCCGTTGTGCCGTGTCAGTCATCAGATGCGGATCGTTCATTCATTCACTCAATGAATGAGTTTGTGGAAAAACATGGAACTATTACTGATGATGAGTTTTTCAGGGTGCTTTAATGCTGAGACAATTTAATGTTTACCGGAATACCTCTACAGCAACCAGGGATAAGCTGCCTTACTATATGCTCATTCAGGATGATTATTATGATGATCTTGCCACGCGCGTAATTGTGCCACTCGCGAGAGTGAATAAATTACCGTTATGGCAGAGTCAGCTGGCACCAGCCGTAAATATCGATTTTGAAACGTTTCTAATTTATTCACCCACGATAACCAACCTTAACAACAATAAAATTAACCCCAAAGATTTTGTTTGTAATTTACGTAACACACGTCATGATGTTATAGCCGCAATTGATCGTTTATTAACTAATACATGACGCCAGTCGGCCAGGCATTTGTCCTGCCCGCGCAAGCGCAGCGCCGCCGGGCAAAGCCGACGGCGCAGGTCTTACTTCATCCCTTCCGTACTTTCCTGTTTCGCTTCCAGTCGTCCCACATCGCGATACCAGCGCGGGTGATGTTTCTGCGCCCAGCGACGACTCACCTTCCCTTCAATCATTCCTTTAATCGACCCCTTCACCCAGAACGCCATATACATATGGATCAAAATGGCATGGATCAGAATAATGGCTGAGGTGGCGTGGATCAGCAGCGCGTAGCGCACCACCTGAATCGGGAAATACGAGGCAAAATACGGACGCCAGATAATGACGCCCGTCACCAGCAGCACAAAAATCATGCTCATGATGGTCCAGAACATCATCTTTTGTCCGGCATTATATTTGCCTACTTTCGCCACTTTATGCTCGTTGCCCTTCAGCACTTCGACAATTCCTTTTAGCCACGGAATGTCCTGCTTATCCGGGATATTGTGATGGACGAAGCGCACGAACATAAACATCAGCACCACGAAAATCAGCACGCCGAAGAACGGGTGCAGAATGCGTCCCATCTGCGGGGTGCCGAAAGTTTCCGTCAGCCACTGGAGCGTAGGGAAGAAAAACGAGATGCCGGAGACCGCCACCAGGAAGAAGCAAATGACCACCGTCCAGTGACAGGCGCGGTCGACAAACTTCGTGCGCACGATCATTTTCGACTTACTCATGATGCTCCTCCTCGTCGTCATCCACCTCTTTATTTGGCCCGATACCAATGTAGTGATAAATCAGCCCGGCAAAGGTGGCGATAAAGCCCGCTGCAGAGAGCGGTTTGAGCGCCCCTTTCCACAGGTTGATTGAGGTGTCGATCGCCGGATCTTTCGGCAGATTGTGATACAGCTCCGGCTGGTCGTTATGGTGCAGCACGTACATAACGTGCGTACCGCCCACGCCCTGCGGGTTATAAATACCCGCCTTGTCGTAGCCGCGCGCTTTGAGTTTGTCCACCCGCGCCTGCGCCACATCAAGCATCTCTTTCTTGGTGCCGAAGTGAATCGCCCCGGTCGGACAGGTTTTCACACAGGCAGGCTCCTGCCCGACGCTCACGCGGTCCACGCACAGGGTGCATTTATAGACCCGGTTATCCTCTTTATTGAGGCGCGGAATATTAAACGGACAGCCCGCGATGCAGTACCCACAGCCGATGCAGTTGTCCTGCTGGAAGTCGACGATCCCATTGGCATACTGAATAATCGCCCCCGCGGACGGGCACGCCTTCAGACAGCCCGGATCCTCACAGTGCATGCAGCCGTCTTTACGGATTAACCACTCCAGCTTGCCGTTCTGCTCGGTCTCGTTAAAGCGCATCACCGTCCAGGATTTGGCGCTCAGATCCGCCGGATTATCGTAGACCCCGACGCAGTGCCCCACCTCGTCGCGGATATCATTCCACTCCGAACAGGCCACCTGGCAGGCTTTACAGCCCACGCAGGAAGAGACATCGATAAGCTTAGCGACTTCTGCCTTATAGTCCCGCGCACGAGGCGCGGGGGTAATCGGGTTGGTCGCGGAGCGTTTAATAATGTCTTGTGTTTCCATCGCCATTTAATCGCTCCTTACGCTTTCTCGATGTTGACCAGAAACGCTTTGTACTCCGGCGTTTGCGAGTTGGAATCGCCAACGTTTGGCGTCAGGGTATTGGCGATGTAGCCTTTCTGCGCCACCCCTTCAAAGCCCCAGTGCAGCGGAATACCGACCGTCTCCACCTGCTGACCATGAACGTTCAGGCTCTGCAGACGACGGGTCACCACCGCCACCGCGCGGATAAAGCCACGCTTGCTGCTCACCTTCACGCGGTCACCGTTGGCAATCCCCTTCGCTTTCGCCAGCGTTTCGCTTATCTCCACAAACTGTTCCGGCTGGGCGATAGCGTTAAGCCGCGCGTGCTTGGTCCAGGTATGGAAATGCTCGGTCAGGCGATAGGTTGTACCCACATACGGGAATTTGTCCTTTTTGCCTAAGCGCAATACGTCGTCTTCATAGATCCGCACCACCGGGCTGGAGACCACGTTCGGGTGCAGCGGGTTAGTGCCGAGCGGCGTTTCCATCGGCTCGTAGTGTTCCGGGAATGGCCCTTCTGCCAGCTTGTTAAGCGCAAACAGGCGACCCAGCCCTTCCGGCTGCATGATAAACGGCCCGGTGTTGCTGCCCGGCGCGGCGGTGTTGTAGTCCGGGATATCATTCCCTGCCCACTTCGAGCCGTTCCACTGGATCAGCATGCGTTTTGGATCCCACGGCTTGCCGTTCACGTCGGCGGAGGCGCGGTTATACAGCACGCGGCGGTTCAGCGGCCACGCCCAGGCCCAGCCCAGCGTATTGCCCAGCCCGGACGGGTCGGCGTTATCGCGGTTCGCCATCTGGTTACCCTGCTCCGTCCAGCTGCCGGTGTAGATCCAGCAGGAAGATGCCGTGGTACCGTCATCACGCAACAGCGCGAAGCTGTTCAGCAGCTGGCCTTTTTTCGCCACCAGGCTGCCGTTGGCATCATAAATATCCGCCAGCGCAACGCCGTTGTTCTCTTTCGCCACTTCTTCTGACTCTGGACGATCCGGCTGCTTATAGTTCCAGCGCATTTTCAGCAGCGGCTCAGCGCCTTTACCGCCCTCGGTGCGATACATTTCGCGCAGACGATGGTAAATCCCGGCCAGGATCTCACCGTCATTCCGCGCTTCACCCGGCGCCTCCTGGCCTTTCCAGTGCCACTGCAGCCAGCGACCGGAGTTCGCAATGGAGCCATCTTCTTCCGCAAAGCAGGTGGACGGCAGGCGGAACACCTCGGTCTGAATCGACGCCGGATCGACATCGTTCGCTTCACCGTGGTTCTGCCAGAAGGTCGAGGTTTCGGTCACCAGCGGGTCGATGACGACCATGTACTTCAGCTTGCTCAGGCTGCGAACGACTTTGTTCTTGTCCGGGAAGGACGCTACCGGGTTAAAGCCCTGGCAGATATACCCCGTGACGTTCCCCTTATCCATCATGTTGAAATACTTAATGACGTCGTACGCCTGGTCCCACTTCGGCAGCCACTCGAAGCCCCAGTCGTTCTCCTTCTGCGCCGCGTCGCCGTAGAAGGATTTCATCAGGCTGACGTAGAACTTCGGATAGTTGCTCCAGTAGTTCACCTGATCCGGCAGCGTCGCTTTTGGCGTGTTGGCCTCAAGATACGTTTGCAGATTTGCCTGCTTTTCCGACGGCAGCGTCAGGTAACCCGGCAGGCTGGTGGAGAGCAGGCCGAGGTCGGTGAGCCCCTGAATATTGGAGTGACCGCGCAGCGCATTTACGCCGCCCCCTGCCATCCCCATGTTGCCGAGCAGCAGCTGGATCATTGCCATGGTGCGGATGTTCTGCGCACCCACGGTGTGCTGCGTCCAGCCCAGCGCATACAGGAAGGTCGTTGTTCTGTCTGCCGCACTGGTGGAGGCCAGCACTTCGCACACTTTCAGGAAGTCCGCTTTCGGCGTACCGCAGATGTTCTCCACCACGTCCGGCGTATAGCGGGAAACATGCTGCTTCAGCAGGTTCCACACGCAGCGCGGGTGCGTCAGTGTTTCATCGCGCATCGCATAGCCATTTTCGTCGAACTGATAGTTCCACGAGGACTTGTCATACTGGCGTTTTTCCGCGTCATAGCCGCTGAACAGCCCGTCGTCGAAGGCAAAGTCATCCCGTACCAGCAGGTTTGCGTTGGTGTAGTGCTTAACGTATTCCGCGTTAATTTTGTTGTTTTCGATCAGGTACAGCAGTACGCCGGACAGGAACGTAATGTCCGTGCCGGAGCGGATCGGCGCATAGATATCGGCCACCGAAGCCGTGCGCGTAAAGCGCGGATCGACGACGATCAGCGTCGCATCGTTGTTGTTTTTCGCTTCCATCGCCCAGCGGAATCCCACCGGATGGGCTTCAGCGGCGTTACCGCCCATTACCACCACGACGTTAGCGTTTTTGATATCAACCCAGTGGTTGGTCATCGCACCGCGACCAAATGTTGGAGCAAGAC
>NZ_JTLF01000174.1:0-21175 GCF_000798855.1 Enterobacter sp. ZOR0014
TTTCTGATAATAAAAAACCCGGCAGCTGCCGGGTTTTTTGTATTACATACGCTCTACGGTTTCGATACCCAGGGTATCCAGACCCAGCTTCAGGGTCTTCGCCGTCAGCTGCGCCAGCTTCAGGCGGCTGTTGCGGACCGATTCATTTTCCGCAGACAGAATAGGGCAGTGCTCGTAGAAGCCGGAGAACAGACCCGCCAGATCGTACAGGTAAGCGCACATAACGTGCGGCGTACCGTCACGGGCGACAACCGTCAGCGTCTCTTCAAACTGCAGCAGACGCGCCGCCAGCTGGGCTTCACGATCTTCCGTGATGGTCACGGTCGCATTCGCCAGCACGTTTTCATCAATGTTCGCCTTACGGAACACCGAGAGCACGCGGGTGTAAGCATATTGCATGTAAGGCGCCGTGTTGCCTTCAAACGCCAGCATGTTATCCCAGTCGAAGATATAGTCGGTGGTACGGTTTTTAGAGAGATCCGCGTATTTCACCGCGCCGATACCGACGGCGTTAGCCAGTTTTTCCAGCTCGTCGGCAGGCATGTCCGGGTTCTTCTCTGCCACCAGACGACGGGCGCGCTCCAGCGCTTCATCCAGCAGGTCAGACAGCTTCACGGTACCACCCGCACGGGTTTTGAACGGCTTGCCGTCTTTACCGAGCATCATGCCGAACATGTGGTGTTCCAGCGGAACGCAATCCGGTACGTAACCGGCTTTACGCACGATAGTCCAGGCCTGCATCAGGTGCTGGTGCTGACGGGAGTCGATGTAGTACAGCACACGGTCAGCATGCAGGGTTTCGTAACGGTACTTCGCGCAGGCGATATCGGTGGTGGTGTAGAGATAGCCGCCATCCTTTTTCTGGATGATCACGCCCATCGGTTCACCTTCCTTGTTTTTGTACTCATCAAGGAACACGACCGTTGCACCTTCGCTCTCAACCGCCAGGTTTTTCGCTTTCAGGTCCGCCACAATGCCCGGCAGCATTGGGTTATAAAGGCTCTCACCCATCACATCATCACGGGTCAGGGTCACGTTCAGACGGTTATAGGTAAGCTGGTTCTGGGACATGGTGATGTCCACCAGCTTGCGCCACATCTCGAGGAAGTATTGATCCCCGCCCTGCAGCTTGACGACGTAGCTGCGCGCGCGCTCGGCAAAGGTTTCGTCTTCGTCGTAATGCTTTTTCGCTTCGCGGTAGAACCCTTCCAGGTCCGCCAGCGCCATTTCGCCCGCGTTTTCCTGCTGCTGTTTTTCCAGGTAAGCAATCAGCATGCCGAACTGGGTACCCCAGTCGCCAACGTGGTTTGCGCGGATTACCTTGTGACCGAGAAACTCAAGCGTGCGCACCGCGGCATCACCAATGATGGTGGAACGCAGGTGGCCAACGTGCATCTCTTTCGCCACGTTCGGGGCAGAGTAGTCGATCACCACCGTCTGCGCTTGTGGTCGGGAGACACCCAGACGGTCTGATTTCAGCGCCGCGTCAACGTGGCTTGCCAGGAATGCAGGCTCCAGGAAAATGTTGATGAAGCCCGGGCCAGCGATTTCGGTTTTGCTGGCGATACCGGTGAGATCCAGATGCGTCAATACCTGCTCAGCGAGCTGTCGCGGCGGCATGCCCAGTTTTTTAGCCACTGCCATCACGCCATTAGCCTGATAGTCGCCAAACTGTACTTTTGCTGACTGACGAACCTGTGGTTCGCAATCCGCAGGCGCACCTGCGGCAATCAGTGCCTGACTGACTTTTTCGGAGAGAAGAGCCTGAATATTCACCTGGATACCTTACGTTTTTGATGCGGGCCTACAACCGCCCGCGCCAGTTAAAGAATTTAGGGCGGGAGTATACTGCAAATGCCTTCTGCCGTCAGCATTGCGGGGCCCGAAGATTGCTCAGAATCCAGCCAGAGAAGAGGTGCATAAACATGCAGTCGTAAAAACCGCGATTCAGAGGTTGGTCGAAACAGGGCAACAGAGTAAATTAGCGGCTTTGCGACATGAAAAGAGACTGACGTATGGCGAACTGGCAATCCATTGACGAACTGCATGATATTTCCGCAGATTTACCGCGCTTCACCCAGGCGTTCACAGAACTTGCCACCCGTCTTGGTCTGGATATCGCGCCGCTTGAGGCCGATCACATCTCTTTGCGCTGCCATCAAAACGCGACTGCCGAGCGCTGGCGTCGCGGGTTTGAACAGTGTGGTGAGTTGCTTTCTGAGAACATGATTAATGGTCGTCCCATTTGTCTGTTCAAACTGCATGAACCGGTCTGCGTGGCGCACTGGCAATTCACCGTTGTAGAACTGCCATGGCCGGGTGAAAAACGTTACCCGCACGAAGGCTGGGAGCATATCGAAATCGTCCTGCCGGGTGAGCCGGAAACGTTGAACGCGCGCGCGCTGGCCCTGCTCTCAGACGAGGGATTAAGCCAGCCGGGCATTTTTGTGAAGACAAGTTCGCCCAAAGGCGAGCGTGAGCGTCTGCCTAATCCGACGCTGGCCGTGACTGACGGGCAGGTGACGGTGAAATTTCATCCGTGGACCATTGAGCAGATCGTTGCCAGCGAAGCCTGAGAGTTGTGACTCGTCGCTGAGACCCAAAACAAGAGGCGTGCCATGATGGCGCGTTAAGCCGATTTTAAGGAGGAGTCGATGGCGCTGCTGGAGATTTGTTGTTATAGCGTGGAGTGTGCCGTCACCGCGCAACGGAAAGGGGCCGATCGCATTGAACTGTGCGCCGCCCCGAAAGAAGGAGGGTTAACGCCCTCATACGGCGTGCTGACGTCGGCCCGTAAGGCCGTCACCCTTCCGGTACACCCCATTATTCGTCCTCGCGGCGGTGATTTTTGTTATACGTCGGGTGAGTTCAGTGCCATGCTTGAAGATATCGCCCTTGTTCGTGACCTCGGGTTCCCCGGGCTGGTGACCGGCCTGCTGGATGAAGACGGTGAGGTCGATCTGCCGCGTATGCGTCAGGTGATGGACGCCGCAAAAGGAATGGCCGTGACGTTTCATCGTGCGTTTGATATGTGCAAAAAACCACTGCAAGCGTTTGATACCCTTGCCGAACTGGGTGTGGCGCGCGTTCTGACATCAGGGCAACAGTCTTCTGCTGAAAAAGGTCTGCAATTAATTACGGAACTAAAAGCCCATTCCGGTGTTCCAATAATAATGGCGGGTGCGGGAGTCCGTGCCGGCAATCTGGAACGGTTTTTAAACGCCGGGGTGGAAGAGCTTCACAGCTCTGCGGGGAAATGGATACCTTCACCCATGCGTTATCGCAATACAGGGCTGTCAATGTCGACGGATGCTGAAGCGGATGAGTATTCACGCTACGGTGTAGATGGAGAGTCGGTTGCGGAAATGAAGTCGCTGATTGAGCGCTATCACGTGTAGCAACGTACCGATTTTTACCGCGCATCATGTCGCCCAATATGATGCTTGCTTGTACCAGGCCCCTGCAATTTCAACAGGGGCCTTTTTTTCTCCTTCATATTTCAAGCCGCAGCCGCGTTGGCCGCCTCGCTCACCCCGGTCACTTACTGATGTAAGCTCCCGGGGATTCGCTGCGTTGCCGCCTTGCTGCAACTTGAACTATTTTGGAGAAAACGTGCGACGCGTAGGCCGGGTAAGGCGTAGCCGTCACCCGGCTAAAAGGTTACGGCTTCGTCGCGATCAACACCGCACGCATCGGCGCCGGATAGCCTTCGATGGTTTTGCTGTGGTCGGCCGGGTCAAGGAACTGCTCCAGCGACTCGGTGATCATCCAGTCGGTGCGGCGCTGCTCCTCGAGTGACGTCACGCTGACATCGGCAATCCGCACATCCACAAAACCGCACTTCTCCAGCCAGTTCTTCAATGCCAGCGCGGACGGGATAAAGTAGACGTTACGCATCTGGGCGTAGCGATCGCCCGGCACCAGAACAGCATGTTCGTCACCTTCGATCACCAGCGTTTCCAGTACCAGTTCGCCGCCGCTGACCAGCTGATCTTTAAGCTGCCACAGATGTTCAAGCGGGGAGCGACGATGATAGAGCACGCCCATGGAAAATACGGTATCAAACGCTTTCAGGGCAGGAAGTTGCTCAATTCCCAGCGGCAGCAGGTGGGCGCGCTGGTCGTTGCCCAGCAGTTTACGCACTGCTTCAAACTGGCACAGGAACAGTTGCATTGGGTCGATACCGACTGCCAGATGCGCGCCTGCGCCAATCATGCGCCACATGTGGTAACCGCTGCCGCAGCCCACGTCCAGAATAGTGCGCCCGGTCAGGTCAGACAGATGAGGCAGAACGCGATCCCATTTCCAGTCGGAGCGCCATTCGGTGTTGATGTTCACCCCGTAGAGCGAGAAAGGCCCTTTGCGCCAGGGCATCAGGTTACGCATCAGCGTTTCGATGCGGTTGATCTGCCCGGCCGGGAGCGGTGCTTCGCTTTCTGCGGTGACGCTGTGAAGCAGGTCCAGACGATGCGGGGTCAGCTCTGGCAGATACTCCACCGCATTTGACCACTGCTTTAACAGGCCGTGCTGCTGATCGCGCTGCCATGCGGCAATCTGCGCGGGCAGAGTTTCCAGCCAGTGAGACAGATGGTTTTTAGCTATCAGCTGATAGAAATTACTGAACTCAATCATGCTGCATCTCCGGCTTTTAGCGCCACCAGTGAGCCAAAGTTAAAGCACTGGAACCACAGTTCGCTATGCTCAAATCCGGCTTTGCGCAGGCGTGCTTTGTGGGTTTCTACGGAGTCTGTCAGCATCACGTTTTCCAGCATGCTGCGCTTCTGGCTGATCTCCAGCTCGCTGTAACCGTTCGCACGTTTAAAATCGTGGTGCATATTGAACAGCAGTTCGCCAACGTCGGCATCCTCAAAGCTGAATTTCTCGGAAAGCACCAGCGCGCCGCCGGGATTTAGCCCCTGGTAAATTTTGTCCAGCAGCAGCTGACGGTCTTCAGGCACCAGGAACTGCAGGGTAAAATTCAGGATGACCATCGACGCGTTGTGAATTTCAATCTCACGAATATCGCCTTCGACGACGTCCACCGGTACAGGGGCTTTATACGCATCAATATGGCGACGGCAGCGTTCTACCATCGCCGGGGAGTTGTCGACGGCAATGATTCGGCAATCTTCATGATGAACGTTACGACGTACCGACAGCGTTGCCGCGCCGAGCGAGCAGCCCAGGTCATAGACCTGCGTGCCGGGTTGAACGAAGCGCTCAGCCAGCATACCGATCATAGAGATAATATTGGAATAACCGGGAACAGAGCGCTGGATCATATCCGGGAAGACTTCGGCTACCCGTTCATCGAAGGTCCAGTCGCCCAGGCTGGCGATAGGCGCGGAAAAAAGCGTGTCGCGATCTGACATAACGTAAAAATCCGGGAAAAATAAAGTGGCGTATTGTGCGCTAATGGAGGGAGAAAACCAACTCCCACGGCATATACCAAAGGTTAGCCAGCACCATCAGCAAAAGCGAACACCAGGTCGCGCTCATGCCGGAACGACGCCAGCGGAATAAGCGGTGGTGAAAGCCATAATAATGCATGAGTCGGCCAGCAATCAGAAGCAGGCCACAGACGTGAACCATCCAGGTTTCTGCGCCATTCATCTCCATAAACAGCAGTAAAATCAAGGCGACGGGGATGTATTCGACCGCATTACCGTGAATGCGGATAGCGCTTTGCAGTTCCGAAAAACCGCCGTCACCATAAGAAACGCGGTACTGCATTCTCAGACGCACAACATCAAATGAAAACTTAATCAGCAGTAATGCACCTAACACCGCATACAGCGCGCTGACCATACAAACTCCCTGTTTTTGGCAGATGGCACTTCACTATGATAGGGGGTGATATCAGAAAAGAGAAGATTGTTGTGGAATGGAGGGGGCGTTGCCCACGGCGGGAACCGCGGCCTGCAAGGCCTGCCAGAGAGCATCGACCAGTTCGGGTGCCTGCGCAATATCCGGTGTGTGCAAAAAGAGATAGGGCGTAGTGGTTTGCTCCCACTTTGCTAATTTTTGCAGCCAGACGGCGAACATCGCCTGATTTTGCTGCATGTTGTCGCTACCGATGAACCTGACCATCGGGTTTTGCGCGGTGACGATGGCGTGGACCGGCACTTTCGGTTTTTTGCGTTGCGCATCCACAATCGCTTCACTGTGCGGGATTGCACTGTGGACGGGGCGACTGTCAAGAATGACACGGTTGACCGCACGTTCCAGCAGGCCGCGGTTGAGCGCTATTTCTGCTTCACCTTTGGCAAAAAATTCAGCATGCCTGACCTCCACGCCGTAGGTAAACTCGCGGGGCAGGCTATCCAGAAACTGCCACAGGGCAGGCAGATCGCGCGGGCCGAACGTGGCAGGAAGCTGGAGCCAGTATTGCCCAATCCGGTTCGCCAGTGGCGACATGCGCGTAAAGAACTCTTCGGTTAAATCCCCGCAGTTGCGCAGCGCGGCGTTGTGGGAGATGGTCGCCGGAAACTTAAAACAGAACCGGAAATCGTCGGTCGTTTGCTCCCGCCAGCGTTCAACAATCTCCGCTTTAGGCAGCGCGTAGAGGGTCGTGTTGCCCTCGACACAGTTGAAGTGTCGGGCATATTCTTCCAGGCCGGTGATGCCCAGGCGCACCCATTTCGGGTGCGACCACTGGGGTAACCCCACATACATCATAGTGCGCTGAGGATCTCGTCCGTGCTGCGCACGCGTCCGATACGCGGGAAGATATGGGTCATGCTACCCTGATGCTGTTCCGCGGAAGCCGCGCTGCAGGCATCTTCCGCAATGACCAGGTTAAAGCCCAGCTCCCAGGCGTTACGGGCGGTAGACTCCACGCCGATGTTGGTGGAAATGCCGCACAGAATAAGGGTGTCGATACCTCGACGGCGGAGCTGCAGTTCCAGATCGGTTCCGTAGAATGCGCCCCATTGACGTTTGGTCACTTCGATATCGCTGTCGCGTTTGCCCAGCGACACCGGATACGTCCACCAGTTTTCCGGCAGGGCATGGGCGGGCGCCTGTGCATCAACGGGCTGTTTTAACGCCTCGGCGAAATCAGCGGACCAGCCGACGCGCACCATGACTACAGGGGCACCGCTGGCACGGCATTTTTCCGCCAGACGAGCGGCGCGGCTAACCACATCATCCGCAGCGTGCGGGCCACCGGCAAAGGGCAGGATCCCTTCCTGTAAATCAATCACCACAAGCGCGGTTTTGCTGGCATCCAGTGTTAACATCGTTACTCCCGTTAAATGAATCACTTCCGTAACACCATACGACGTGATGACCTGTAATGGGTCGGATAATTTTGTTAATTTTTGTGAGAATGCGCAATAAGAGTGCAGCAAACGACCGTCAGGCCGTGGTTCGCTCTTATCGTCCGGCGGAATTTCCAGTATAATAGCCGCCTTTTTTCATCCAGTTGTGACATACAGAAAGCTGCGACATAGTAGCCTGCATTCCAGGCGACATTTAGCCTGCGGCTAATTAAGGGATATCTCATGCGTACAGAATATTGCGGGCAGCTGCGTCAGTCCCACGTCGGACAGCAGGTCACCCTGTGTGGTTGGGTCAACCGTCGTCGTGATCTTGGTAGCCTTATTTTCATCGATATGCGCGACCGTGAAGGTATCGTTCAGGTGTTCTTCGACCCGGATCGTGCGGATGCGTTGAAGCTGGCTTCTGAGCTGCGTAATGAGTTCTGCATTCAGGTCACCGGTACCGTGCGTGCGCGTGACGAGAAAAACGTCAACGCAGACATGGCGACGGGTGCCATTGAAGTACTGGCGTCCGATCTGGTTATCATTAACCGTGCTGAAGCGCTGCCGCTGGACTCCAACCACGTCAACACGGAAGAAGCGCGTCTGAAATACCGCTACCTGGATCTGCGTCGTCCGGAGATGGCCCAGCGCCTGAAAACCCGTGCGAAAATCACCAGCCTGGTGCGCCGTTTTATGGATGACCACGGTTTCCTCGATATCGAAACCCCGATGCTGACCAAAGCCACACCGGAAGGTGCGCGCGATTATCTGGTCCCATCCCGCGTACATAAAGGCAAATTCTACGCGCTGCCACAGTCTCCACAGCTGTTCAAACAGCTGCTGATGATGTCCGGTTTCGATCGCTACTATCAGATCGTCAAATGTTTCCGCGACGAAGACCTGCGTGCTGACCGTCAGCCAGAATTCACCCAGATCGATGTGGAAACCTCCTTCATGACCGCCGAGCAGGTGCGTGAAGTGATGGAAGCGCTGGTGCGTAGCCTGTGGAATGAGGTGAAAGGCGTCGAGCTGGGCGATTTCCCGATCATGACCTTCGCCGAAGCCGAGCGTCGTTACGGTTCCGACAAACCAGACCTGCGTAACCCGATGGAGCTGGTGGATGTTGCAGACCTGGTGAAATCCGTTGAGTTCGCGGTATTCGCCGGCCCGGCTAACGATCCGAAAGGCCGTGTTGCAGCCCTGCGCGTACCGGGCGGTGCGGCACTGAGCCGTAAGCAGATCGACGACTACGGCAACTTCATTAAGATCTACGGCGCGAAAGGTCTGGCCTATATTAAAGTAACCGAGCGTGCGAAAGGTCTGGAAGGGATCACCAGCCCGGTTGCGAAGTTCCTGAATGCGGACATCGTGGAAGCGATCCTTGAGCGCACCGGCGCGCAGGATGGCGACATGATCTTCTTCGGCGCAGACAACAAGAAAGTGGTTGCCGATGCGATGGGCGCGTTGCGTCTGAAGCTGGGCAAAGACCTCAGCCTGACCGACGAAACCAAATGGGCACCGCTGTGGGTTATCGACTTCCCGATGTTTGAAGACGACGGTGAAGGCGGCTTGACCGCGATGCACCACCCGTTCACCTCGCCAAAAGACATGACGGCGGCAGAGCTGAAAGCGTCTCCGGAAGATGCGGTGGCAAACGCCTACGACATGGTGATCAACGGCTACGAAGTGGGCGGGGGTTCCGTGCGTATTCACAGCGGCGAAATGCAGCAGACCGTGTTCGGCATCCTGGGCATTAACGAACAGGAGCAGCGCGAGAAATTTGGCTTCCTGCTGGACGCCCTGAAATACGGTACACCGCCACACGCAGGTCTGGCTTTCGGTCTTGACCGTCTGACCATGCTGCTGACCGGCACCGATAACATTCGTGATGTTATTGCCTTCCCGAAAACCACTGCCGCAGCGTGTCTGATGACCGAAGCGCCAAGCTTTGCTAACCCGACTGCACTGGCTGAGCTGGGCATTGAGGTGGTGAAGAAGGAAGAGAAAAACTGATATGACATACAAGCTTCCCGTTTCTGTCTTAGTTGTCATTTATGCCCAGGACACGAAGCGGGTGCTAATGTTGCAGCGGCGCGACGATCCTGATTTCTGGCAGTCGGTTACCGGCAGCCTGGAAGAGGGGGAAACCGCGCCGCAGGCCGCCGCGCGTGAAGTAAAGGAAGAGGTCACCATTGATGTTGTTCGCGAGCAACTGACCCTGAAGGACTGTCAGCGCACGGTGGAGTTTGAAATTTTTAGCCATTTACGTCATCGCTACGCGCCGGGTATTGAGCGCAATACGGAATCGTGGTTCTGTCTCGCGCTCCCCCATGAGCGGGAGATCGTGTTTACCGAACACCTGAACTACCGCTGGGTGGATGCGACGGATGCCGCCGCACTGACCAAGTCGTGGAGCAACCGGCAGGCGATTGAAGAATTTGTAATTAACGCTGCCTGAGAAGGCGCGATTTTTGGAGAACTTTTTATGGCAGGTCATAGTAAGTGGGCCAACACCAAACACCGTAAAGCGGCACAGGATGCCAAACGCGGTAAGATCTTTACCAAAATCATTCGTGAGCTGGTGACAGCGGCACGTCTGGGCGGCGGCGATCCGGCCTCTAACCCGCGTCTGCGCGCGGCGGTGGATAAAGCGCTGTCTAACAACATGACGCGTGACACCCTGAACCGTGCCATCGCACGTGGTGTAGGCGGTGATGAAGACGCGAACATGGAAACCATCATTTATGAAGGTTACGGCCCTGGCGGTACTGCCGTAATGGTTGAGTGTTTGTCCGACAACCGTAACCGTACCGTTGCGGAAGTGCGCCATGCATTCACTAAAACCGGCGGCAACCTGGGTACCGACGGTTCCGTTTCTTACCTGTTCAGCAAAAAAGGCGTCATCTCCTTCGAGAAAGGCGACGAAGATGTGATCATGGAAGCCGCCCTGGAAGCCGGTGCGGAAGACGTGGTGACCTACGATGATGGCGCAATTGACGTTTACACCGCGTGGGAAGAGATGGGCGCCGTGCGCGATGCACTCGAAGCCGCGGGTCTGAAAGCGGACAACGCTGAAGTCTCCATGATCCCGTCCACCAAAGCGGACATGGATGCGGAAACTGCACCAAAACTGCTGCGTCTGATCGACATGCTCGAAGACTGCGACGACGTGCAGGAAGTGTATCACAACGGTGAAATCTCTGATGAGGTTGCAGCGACTCTCTGATGAGAGCGTATAAGCCGTTTACGGGAGACGCGTGATGTCGATTATCCTTGGGATTGACCCCGGCTCGCGCGTCACCGGTTATGGCGTTATCCGCCAGGTGGGACGCCAGCTAACCTACCTCGGCAGCGGCTGTATTCGCACCAAAGTGGACGATCTGCCGTCGCGCCTGAAGCTGATTTATGCGGGCGTGTCGGAAATCATCACCCAGTTTCAGCCTGATTTTTTTGCCATTGAGCAGGTCTTTATGGCAAAAAACGCCGATTCGGCGCTAAAGCTGGGGCAGGCGCGCGGCGTGGCGATTGTTGCCGCCGTGAACCAGGATCTTCCGGTGTTCGAATATGCCGCACGTCAGGTAAAGCAGACGGTGGTGGGGATAGGTAGCGCGGAGAAAAGCCAGGTGCAGCATATGGTGCGTACCTTGCTGAAGCTTCCCGCGAACCCGCAGGCCGATGCCGCCGATGCGCTGGCCATTGCGATTACCCACTGTCACGTCAGCCAGAACGCGATGCAAATGAGTGAATCGCGGCTCAATCTGGCGCGAGGCAGGTTACGATAAAGAGAAATCAGGCTGGATAAACATCCAGCCTTTTTTTATTATGTCGCCAGTCAAACATTTTCCAGAACGCAGGAGCGTCACGTGATAGGCAGACTCAGAGGCATCATCATTGAAAAACAACCCCCGTTAGTGCTGCTGGAAGTGGGTGGCGTGGGCTATGAAGTCCACATGCCAATGACCTGCTTCTACGAGTTGCCGGACGCGGGTAAAGAGGCGATTGTCTTTACACAGTTCGTGGTGCGTGAAGATGCTCAGTTGCTTTACGGCTTCAACAACAAGCAGGAACGTACCCTGTTCCGCGAGCTGATTAAAACCAACGGCGTGGGACCGAAGCTGGCGCTGGCGATTTTGTCCGGTATGTCTGCTCCGCAGTTCGTGAATGCCGTTGAGCGCGAAGATCCTGCGGCGCTGATTAAACTCCCGGGGATTGGTAAGAAAACCGCCGAGCGTCTGATTGTTGAGATGAAAGACCGCTTTAAAGGTCTGCATGGCGATCTGTTCACCCCGGCCACCGATCTGGTTCTGACGTCACCTGGGGCGCCGTCAACAGATGATGACGCTGAGCAGGAAGCGGTTGCCGCGCTGGTGGCGCTGGGCTATAAACCTCAGGAGGCCAGTCGGATGGTAAGCAAAATTGCCAAACCGGATGCCAGCAGTGAAACCCTGATTCGTGAAGCGCTGCGCGCTGCATTGTGAGGTAAAGGATGATTGAAGCAGACCGCCTGGTATCGGCAGGCACCCTTCAGGCAGAAGACGTGGTGGATCGTGCGATCCGCCCGAAACTGCTTGATGAGTATATCGGCCAGCCGCAGGTACGTTCCCAGATGGAGATTTTCATCCAGGCGGCAAAGCTGCGCGGCGATGCGCTCGATCACCTGCTGATTTTTGGCCCGCCAGGGTTGGGGAAAACCACGCTGGCGAATATCGTTGCCAATGAAATGGGCGTCAACCTGCGCACGACCTCCGGCCCGGTGCTGGAGAAAGCCGGCGATCTGGCGGCGATGCTGACCAACCTTGAACCGCATGACGTACTGTTTATCGATGAAATCCACCGTCTGTCTCCGGTGGTAGAGGAAGTGCTCTATCCGGCAATGGAAGATTACCAGCTGGATATCATGATTGGTGAAGGCCCGGCTGCGCGCTCCATCAAGATCGATCTGCCGCCGTTTACCCTGATTGGCGCAACGACCCGTGCCGGATCGTTGACCTCTCCACTGCGCGACCGCTTCGGTATCGTGCAGCGTCTGGAGTTTTATCAGGTGCCGGACCTGCAACATATTGTCGGTCGTAGCGCGCGCTATATGGGGCTGGAGATGAGCGAAGAGGGCGCTTTTGAAGTGGCGAAGCGTTCGCGCGGTACGCCGCGTATTGCCAACCGCCTGCTGCGTCGCGTGCGCGACTTTGCCGAAGTGAAGCACGATGGCACCATTTCGGCAGAGATTGCCGCCCAGGCGCTGGATATGCTTAACGTCGATGCCGAAGGCTTTGACTATATGGACCGCAAACTGCTGCTGGCGGTGCTGGATAAATTCTTTGGCGGACCGGTCGGGCTGGATAACCTGGCGGCGGCGATCGGTGAAGAGCGTGAAACTATCGAGGATGTTCTGGAGCCGTATCTGATCCAGCAGGGATTCTTACAGCGTACGCCGCGTGGTCGTATGGCGACGGTGCGGGCGTGGAATCATTTCGGCATTACGCCACCGTCAATGCCGTAATGATGAGCAGGCGGGATGTTAAATTTCGCCTGCGACGCTGACCGATTAGTTACCTCATCTGATTTATCATCCATATTATTTTGGATAAATTTATCCTACCTATCATTTTAGATAATTCGCTTATTCCCTCTATGATGAATTTATAGCGATATCCATGCTATGAATAAATTTCATCACCCCTTTAGGAATAACAAAATGAAATTAATGACGGTTATATCTATTGCCGCTCTGACGATGGCGGCTTTGTCTGGCGCCGCGAATGCCGCTATTTCCGGAACCCAAACATGGAAAATGGTGGATAATAAACTTGAAAATACCAGTAACGGACGAAAATTATGTATGACTGGCATTGCTTACCAGCAGGCGGTGATGGAGCCATGTGGTTCTAATCCAGAATTGCAGAATATTCGTGAGCTCAATTTCGCTATGAATGGGATGCTGATGCTGGAAACATATCCAGAATATGCCTTCGCACCAGCAAGCGGCAAAGTTTATATACGCGAATATGAACCTATTGCGAGTCATTGGGACTATGTTAACGGACAGCTGAAAAAAGTTGATACCGATGGTATTGTCAAGTGTCTTGATATGGAAGGCGGTATAAACGTCCCAGGTGCCAAATTGCATTTAGCAACGTGTACCAGGTAATAAAATAAGCACCGATAATTTTATCGGTGCTTATTTACGCTGGCACCCAACATGGGCGCACTCCAGAGGTTTAAGTCCCGCCATGCGTTGATCACAGCACATGAAGCGAAGCGCCACCCTCTGTGGAAGCGCCAATCGTTCATTCAGGCATTTGGTTGTTTTTTCATCATACTAAAAATAAACAACACCGCCGCACACAACACCACTGACGGCCCCGCAGGCGTGTCATAGAACGCCGAGAAGGTTAACCCACCCGTTACCGCAATCATCCCGATAATCACGGCCACACCGGCCATCTGCTCCGGCGTGCGGGCAAAACGGCGCGCCGTGGCGGCAGGGATGATCAGCAGCGAGGTAATAATCAGCGCCCCGACGAACTTCATCGCTACGCCGATGGTTAATGCCGTCACCAGCATCAGCAGTAGCTTAACCCGCTGCAGCTTCACTCCGTCGACGAAGGCCAGGTCAGGGCTGACGGTCATCGCCAGCAGATTACGCCACTGCCAGAGCAGAATACCGAGTACCACCACCACACCGAAGGCGATGGAAATTAAATCTTCCGGCGTCACGGCAAGCAGATCGCCAAACAGATAGGCCATCAGGTCGACGCGGATATTCGACATCAGACTCACCACCACCAGACCCAGCGAGAGCGCGCTGTGGGCCATAATGCCAAGCAGCGTATCAATGGCGAGGTGCGGACGTTTCTCCAGCCAGACCAGCCCGGCTGCAAGCAGCAGGGTGACGACAATCACCGCGTAGAAGGGATTTACATCCAGCAGTAAACCAAAAGCCACGCCCAGCAAAGAGGCGTGCGCGAGGGTATCACCGAAATAGGACATTCTGCGCCAGACCACAAACGAGCCGAGTGGACCCGCGGCGCAGGCAAGCATAATCCCGGCCAGCCAGCCGGGCAGTAACAGTTCAATCATGAGTGTCCATTTCCCCGGCGCAGGACAATTCGTCCCTGTAAATCATGGCGGTGATTATGATGATGACGGTAAATACCCAGCTGTTCAGCGCCACGAGGGCCAAACATGGAGATAAACTCCGGGTGCATCGAGACCACTTCAGGCGTGCCGGAACAGCAAATATGATGGTTAAGGCACAGCACTTCGTCCGTTTTCGCCATGACAAGATGGAGATCGTGGGAGACCATCAGCACGGCGCAATTCAGTTCACGGCGAAGCTGATCGATCAAATCATAAAGCGCGACCTGACCATTAACGTCCACCCCCTGGGTAGGCTCATCAAGCACCAGCAGTTGCGGGCTGCTCAACAGCGCGCGCGCCAGCAAAACGCGCTGCGTCTCACCCCCGGAAAGTTTTTGCAGCGGCGCGTCAATCAGGTGGCCCGCCTGTACGCGTTTCAGCGCCGGGAGAATATCGGCTTTCCGCGTGCCGGGGCGCAGGCGCAGAAAGCGACTCACCGTTAAAGGCAGCGTGGCATCCAGATGTAATTTCTGAGGCACATAGCCGATACGCAATTTTTCCTCGCGGGTGATAACACCTTCATCGGGCGTCACCAGACCCAGTACAACCCGTACCAGCGTGGATTTACCTGCGCCATTAGGACCAAGCAGCGTCAGAATTTTGCCGGGCTTCAGATCCAGCGACACGTCAGAGAGGACGCGGCGCTGGCCGAAAGAGACCGAAATATTATCGAGAGAAACCAGTGTCGTCATGTCAATTTAAGCTTGAAGAAGTCAACGAATGTTATAATATCACATTTCACGCATTCACTACGATGATTAGTCGCATTATGTTACATAAAAATACGCTTCTTTTCGCAGCATTATCCGCTGCCCTTTGGGGTACAACCGCACAAGATGTTAACGCGGCGGTTGTCGCTTCGCTTAAACCGCTTGGATTCATCGCGTCGGCCATTGCCGATGGGGTGACGGAAACCCAGGTTTTGCTGCCTGACGGGGCGTCTGAGCATGACTATTCTCTTCGCCCTTCAGATGTAAAACGCTTACAAAACGCGGACTTAGTCGTCTGGATTGGACCAGAGATGGAAGCGTTTATGCAGAAGTCGGCCAAACAGATTCCAGGCGATAAACAGGTTGCGATTGCCGGGCTTTCCGGCGTGAAACCGTTGCTCATGAAAGGCATGGATAACGACGGTGATGAACATGACCATCACGCGGCAGAGGGTGAAAAAGGTGATGGAGATCACCATCATGGTGAGTACAACATGCATCTCTGGCTTTCCCCAGAGATAGCGCGGCTTTCAGCGGTTGCAATCCACGACAAATTAGTGGAACTTATGCCGCAAAGTCGAGCCAAACTAGACGCCAACCTGAAGGATTTTGAGGCACAATTAGCCGCAACCGATAAGCAGGTAGGTAATGAGCTCGCACCGTTGAAAGGAAAAGGGTATTTCGTTTTTCATGACGCCTATGGCTACTATGAAAAACACTATGGTTTGACCCCGCTTGGGCACTTCACCGTCAACCCTGAAATTCAACCTGGTGCGCAGCGTTTACATGAAATCAGAACACAGTTGGTTGAGCAAAAAGCGACATGCGTTTTTGCTGAGCCACAGTTCAGGCCAGCGGTCGTAGAAGCCGTGGCCAGGGGGACATCCGTGCGCATGGGGACCCTTGACCCGCTAGGAACGAATATCCAGTTGAGCAAAGCGAGCTATTCGCAGTTCCTCAGCCAACTGGCGAACCAGTATGCGAGCTGCCTGAAAGGAGATTAACGAGGAAGTGAATACGTGCAACAGATAGCCCGCTCTGTCGCCCTGGCATTTAACAATCTGCCTCGACCCCACCGCGTTATGCTGGGGTCGCTTACAGTACTCACCTTAGCGGTCGCCGTCTGGCGGCCCTATGTTTACCACCCGAGTTCTGCCCCTATCATCAAAACCATCGAGCTAGAAAAGAGCGAGATCCGTTCTTTACTGCCTGAAGCCAGTGAGCCTATCGACCAGGCTGCTCAGGAAGATGAAGCGATTCCCCAGGATGAACTGGACGATAAAATCGAGAACGAGGCCGGGATCCACGAGTATGTTGTCTCTACCGGTGACACGCTGAGCAGCGTGCTCAATCAGTACGGTATCGACATGGGGAATATCAGTCAGCTCGCTGCTGCAGATAAAGACCTGCGTAACCTGAAAATAGGGCAACAGCTCTCCTGGACCTTAACGGCGGATGGCGATCTCCAGCGGTTAACCTGGGAGATGTCCCGCCGTGAAACCCGCACCTACGATCGCACTGCAAACGGTTTCAAAATGACCAGTGAAATGCAGAAGGGCGACTGGGTGAACAGCGTGATGAAAGGCACAGTAGGCGGAAGCTTCGTTTCCAGCGCCCGTGATGCCGGTCTCACCAGCTCTGAAATCAGTGCGGTGATCAAAGCCATGCAGTGGCAGATGGATTTCCGCAAGCTGAAGAAGGGCGATGAGTTTTCCGTGCTGATGTCTCGCGAAATGCTCGACGGCAAGCGTGAGCAGAGCCAACTGGTGGGCGTACGTCTGCGCTCTGATGGCAAAGATTACTATGCCATCCGTGCCGAAGACGGTAAGTTCTACGACCGCAGCGGTACGGGACTGGCGAAAGGCTTTATGCGCTTCCCGACGGCTAAACAGTTCCGCGTTTCCTCTAACTTTAACCCGCGTCGTCTGAACCCGGTTACCGGGCGCGTCGCACCACACCGTGGCGTTGACTTTGCCATGCCGCAGGGCACGCCGGTGCTGGCTGTGGGTGATGGTGAAGTGGTCGTGGCTAAACGTAGCGGTGCCGCAGGCTACTATGTCGCGGTGCGTCACGGTCGTACCTACACCACCCGCTATATGCACCTGCGTAAACTGCTGGTTAAACCTGGACAGAAAGTGAAACGTGGCGACCGTATCGCGCTCTCCGGCAACACCGGACGCTCGACCGGCCCGCACCTGCACTATGAAGTGTGGATTAACCAACAGGCCGTAAACCCGCTGACGGCGAAACTGCCACGCACCGAAGGCCTGACGGGTAAAGATCGTTCTGATTACCTGGCGCAGGTGAAAGAGGTGATACCGCAGCTGAGCTTAAACTAAGCCTTCTGTTTTTGTGAAAAAAGCCGGTGTCAGTATGCGCCGGCTTTTTCTTTTGTGCGTGGACGACTGCCTCGCTACACTATCAATAAAATTTTGCGTCACCAGACCCTGGAACCAGCATGGAAACAAAAAAAAACAATATTGAATACATTCCTGAGTTTGAAAAATCCTTTCGCCATCCGCGCAACTGGGGCGCCTGGCTCGGGGTCTACACATTTGCAGGCATCGCTATGCTGCCTGCTGCGCTGCGCGATCCCCTGCTGGGGAAAATTGGCCGTCTGGCCGGGCGTTTAGGCAAAAGCGCGCGTCGCCGTGCGCAGATCAACCTCTATTACTGTTTTCCCGAAAAAAGCGATGCCGAGCGCGAGGCTATCATCGATGCGATGTATACCACCGCGCCGCAGGCAATGGCAATGATGGCAGAGCTGGCGCTGAAAGGGCCGGAAAAAATCGTTGACCGTGTTGACTGGAAAGGGCTGGAAATCATTGACGAAATGCGTCGCAATGACGAGAAGGTGATTTTCCTCGTTCCTCACGGTTGGGGTGTCGACATTCCGGCGATGCTGATGGCTTCTCAGGGTCAGAAGATGGCGGCCATGTTCCATAACCAGGGCAACAAAATCTACGACTTTGTCTGGAATACCGTACGTCGTCGTTTTGGCGGTCGTTTGCATGCGCGTAACGATGGTATCAAGCCGTTTATTCAGTCCGTACGTCAGGGATACTGGGGCTACTATCTGCCGGATCAGGACCACGGACCAGAGCACAGTGAGTTTGTCGACTTCTTTGCGACCTACAAAGCCACACTTCCGGCGATTGGCCGCCTGATGAAGGTGTGTCGCGCCCGCGTGATCCCACTCTTCCCGGTTTATGATGGTAAAACGCACCGTCTGAGCATTGAAGTTCGCCCGCCGATGGATGACTTGCTGACCGCAGACGATCACACCATTGCGCGTCGCATGAACGAAGAGGTGGAAATCCTGGTGGGGCCGCATACCGAACAGTACACGTGGATATTGAAGCTGCTTAAAACGCGAAAGCCGGGTGAAACGGAACCTTATAAACGCAAAGAGCTTTATCCGAGGAAATAAAAAAAGCCCTCTCCAGATGGAGAGGGCTTTTTAACACAGATGTTGTTACTCGACGGTCATAACGCGGGTGGTGTTGGTTGAGCCGATGGTGCTCATCACATCACCCTGCGTCACGATAACGATATCACCGGACACCAGGTAACCTTTGTCGCGCAGCAGATTGACGGCATCGTGCGCGGCTGCCACGCCGTCATTGGTGCTGTCGAAGTGCACTGGCGTCACACCACGGTACAGCGCCGTCAGATTCAGCGTACGTTCATGACGGGACATGGCGAAGATCGGCAGACCGGAGCTGATACGGGAAGTCATCAGCGCGGTACGGCCTGATTCGGTCATGGTGATGATCGCGGTAACCCCTTTCAGATGGTTTGCCGCGTACATGGCAGACATCGCAATCGCTTCTTCCACGTTGTCGAACTGCACGTCCAGACGGTGTTTAGAGACGTTGATGCTTGGGATCTTCTCTGCGCCCAGGCAGACACGCGCCATCGCGGCCACGGTTTCAGCAGGATATTGGCCCGCAGCGGTTTCCGCAGACAGCATCACCGCATCGGTACCATCCAGCACGGCGTTAGCGACGTCCATCACTTCCGCACGGGTTGGCATTGGGTTGGTGATCATGGATTCCATCATCTGGGTCGCGGTGATCACCGCGCGGTTCAGTTGACGTGCGCGACGAATCAGCGCTTTCTGGATACCAACCAGCTCAGGATCGCCGATTTCCACACCCAAATCGCCGCGGGCCACCATCACCACGTCAGAAGCCAGGATCACATCGTCCATGGCGTCCTGATCGCAAACGGCTTCCGCGCGTTCAACCTTGGCAACAATTTTGGCATCACAGCCTGCATCACGGGCCAGACGGCGTGCATAGTTCAGATCTTCGCCACAGCGTGGGAAGGAGACTGCCAGGTAGTCAACGCCGATCAGAGCCGCAGTAACGATGTCCGCTTTGTCTTTATCGGTCAGCGCTTCCGCAGAGAGGCCGCCGCCCAGTTTGTTGATACCTTTATTGTTGGAGAGCGGGCCACCGACGGTGACTTCGGTGAACACTTTCATCCCCTGAACTTCGAGCACCTTCAGCTGTACGCGTCCGTCGTCGAGCAGCAGGATATCGCCAGGCACCACGTCAGCTGGCAGGCCTTTATAGTCAATCCCGACTTTTTCTTTATCGCCTTCGCCTTTGCCCAGGTTGGCATCCAGCAGGAATTTATCGCCGATATTGAGGAAAACTTTACCTTCTTTGAAGGTGGAGACACGAATTTTAGGACCCTGCAGATCGCCGAGGATAGCGACATGGCGGCCCAGTTTAGCGGCGATCTCACGCACTTTGTCGGCACGTAATTTATGGTCTTCTGGCGTACCGTGAGAGAAGTTCATGCGCACCACGTTGGCACCCGCGGCGATAATCTTTTCAAGGTTATTATCGCGGTCGGTGGCCGGGCCTAAGGTGGTAACGATCTTGGTTCTGCGAAGCCTTCTGGACATGTAATACTCCGTTGACTGAAACAACTTTGGTGTTGCGTGAACATTGAATCGGCCTTCATCTGCCGCAAGGCAGCAAAGAGAGGACCGAATGCCGTAAATCATTACATCGTAATTATTGGTTACGTCTTCGTTATCTACTTTAAGGAAACATCGCTCTTTATGAGCAATTCTTTATCAAAACGCGATTCCTTCAGCGCTTCCTTGACTCGCTTCAAGTTATCTCTGAATTTTGCGCCCCGGCGCAAGGTAAAACCGGTCGCCAGCACGTCTATAACCGTGAGCTGTGCCAGACGGGAAACCATAGGCATATACATATCGGTATCCTCCGGGACGTCCAGCGTAATGGCGAGCGTTGCCTCTCGTGCCAGCGGCGTACCGGCGGTGGTGAGGGCGATCACCATGGCATCGTTTTCACGGGCCAGCTGCGCCAGTTCCACCTGACTTTTGGTGCGGCCAGTATGCGAAATGAGTACCACGACGTCATCTTCACTGCAATTCATACAGCTCATGCGTTGCAGCACAATGTCATCGGAATAAATCACCGGCACGTTGAAGCGGAAGAATTTATTCATGGCATCGTGCGCCACGGCGGCCGACGACCCAAGTCCGAAGAACGCGATCCGCTTGGCCTGGGTAAGTAAATCCACCGCACGGTTCACCGAACTCATATCCAGAGACTGACGAACGTGGTCAAGCGTGGCCATAGCTGACTCAAAAATTTTCGCCGTGTAGGCATCTACGCTGTCGTCTTCATCCACATTACGATTAACATAAGGGGTGCCGTTTGCCAGACTTTGTGCCAGATGCAGTTTAAAATCAGGAAAGCCGCGCGTTTCCAGGCTACGGCAGAAGCGGTTAACCGTCGGTTCGCTGACGCCAGCTTCCTGAGCCAGCGCGGCAATGCTTGAATGAATCGCCTGAGCGGGAGAGGCAAGAATGACTTCAGCCACTTTTCGCTCGGATTTGCTAAGGTGTTCCAGTTGATACTGGATTTTTTCAAGCATATTCATTGTTAACAGGGCGCTCGTGGGGGTGGAAACGATTTCATAAATGGATGAAATCTTCATTCGATTAGCCGATATTACCCCTGTGGCTTCCATAAAGGGTAACAGTCGACAAGATAATGTTGTTGTTTTTTTTCATTA
>NZ_JTLF01000103.1:0-27571 GCF_000798855.1 Enterobacter sp. ZOR0014
CGCTGTTGTGTCGGGTGGCGCTGCGCTTACCCGACCTACAAAACTGACGTTGCCGTTTTGCTTTTACCTTCCGAACAAATCACGTTTCTTCGGCTTGAACGGCTGGGCAATCAGCACCAGCAACGCCACGATGAAGTAGGCGACAAAAATCCCCACCAGCCACTGTGGCATCTCCAGCGTCAGGAATTCCCACTGACGGACAGAGCAGTCACCGGATGCGACAAACACCTGCGGCAGCCATTTATCCAGCGGCAGCCAGCTCGGGAAGCGGGCGGCAAAATCACAGGTCATAAACGGTGACGGATGCAGCTGCATCATGGTGTGCTGCCAGGAGAGTTCAATTCCTTTCCAGGCGCTGTACAGCCAGATTGCAATACCCGCGTAGCGCAACGGCGATTTCGGGGCGATGGCGCCTACCAGGCCCGCACCCATAATGCCAAACAGGGCGCAGCGCTCGTAGATACAGAGCACGCAGGGTTTCAGCCCCATCACGTGCTGGAACCACAGCGCGACCATTTCCAGCGCAAAGGCGGTCAGGGCCATCAACAACCACGCTCCGCGACCGCGAGAGCACTGGTTTAAAAATCTCAACATAATCATTTCCCTGGAACATGCTTAGAAAGCGCAGTGTAAACGAATTCGTTTTTCGCGCCACCTGTACCTGACGAAATAAAACGTAATCGGATGTTTATCGTGCGAAAAGGCAAACGGGCAGCGAACTGCCCGAGAGGCCTCATTTAGTGCGCCGCAAGTATACCCGCTTGTATCAGCCATTGCGTACAGGGAATGAGGGTAATTTTGACGCAAAGCAATCCCACAATTGTGAGTACCAGCGTATAGGGCAGCGCCATCCAGACCATTCTTCCATAAGAAAGACGTATGAGTGGCGCAAGGGCAGAGGTCAGCAGGAACAGGAAGGCGGCTTGTCCATTTGGCGTCGCTACCGACGGCAGGTTAGTGCCGGTATTGATGGCTACGGCCAGCAGCTCAAACTGTCCTGCGTTAATAATGCCTTCTTCCATCGCGGATTTGGCTTCGTTGATGTAGACCGTCCCGACAAAGACGTTATCGGAGATGGACGACAGGAGGCCGTTGAACAGATAGAAGAGCGTAAGCTGCGCGTCTGGTGCAGCCTGCAGCACAAAGGTAATTATGGGGGCAAACAGATGCTGATCGATAATCACCGCCACAACCGCGAAGAAGACGGCCAGCAGCGCGGTAAATGGCAGGGCTTCCGTAAACGCTTTGCCAATAGCATGCTCATCCGTTACGCCGCTAAAGGTGGTCGCAAGAATAATAACGGAGAGGCCAATCAACCCAACCTCTGCAAGATGCAACGCCAGCGCGACGATAAGCCAGACGCCAATGATACCCTGCGCAATCAGACGCAGCGTCTCTTGCCGCGTGCGCTGTTTGCGGCTCTGCTCGTCAAATTTATGCAGCTCACTGCGGACCGGCTCAGGCAGTTGCGCGCCGTAGCCGAATACCCTGAACTTTTCGACCAGAATGCAGGTTGCTAACCCGCAGATAAGGACAGGCACGCTCACGGGGGCCATGCGCAGGAAAAACTCGCCAAAATGCCATTCAGCCGCTTTGGCGATGATCAGGTTTTGCGGCTCACCCACCATGGTCATCACGCCGCCCAATGCAGTCCCTACGCCAGCATGCATCATCAGACTGCGCAGAAACGCGCGGAACTGCTCCAGCACCTCACGGTTATGCGCCTCAACGTGGCTGTCATCCTGCAAGTCTTCGCCCGGGCGGGACGAGGCCACGCGGTGATAAATCCCGTAAAACCCGACGGCGACGCTGATCACCACCGCAACAACGGTCAGGGCATCCAGGAAGGCCGAAAGAAAGGCAGCAGCAAGGCAAAACGCCAGCGACAATACCGTTTTAGACGGAATGCTGAGCAACAGGCGAGTGAAGATAAACAGCAGCAGCTGTTTCATAAAGTAGATCCCGGCCACCATAAATATCAGCAGCAGGAGCACTTCCAGATTTGACGCCAGCTCTGCTTTTACATGCTCAGCAGACGTCATCCCGATGACCACTGCTTCAAAAGCCAGCAGACCGCCAGGCAGCAGAGGGTAACATTTTAGCGCCATTGCCAGGGTGAAGATAAACTCCGCCACCAGCAGCCATCCGGCGATAAACGGGTTCACGCTAAAAATAAGGGGGTTAACGACCAGGAAAACCAGCAGTATCAGTTTGTACCAGTCAGGAGACTGACCTAAAAAATTGCGCCACAGCGCGCGCCCAAAAGAAATTTCCACAACAGACGTCCTTCCCCGTCACGTAAAACAAAACATCAGTATACGCAAAATTGCGGCCCGGCGGCGGATAAGCGAGCATTGTAAATTTCATAAAAATGAAACGGCGATCCCTCTTTTCTCTCTTTACCGCGCTACCTGCCGCTGCATGCCTCTGGTATGATGAGTGCAATTTGCTAAAGCTGTGTAATGGAAATCTCACTATGGTCATTAAGGCGCAGAGCCCGGCGGGTTTCGCGGAAGAGTACATCATTGAAAGCATCTGGAATAATCGCTTCCCTGCAGGGTCCATTCTTCCGGCTGAACGCGAACTCTCTGAACTGATTGGCGTCACTCGCACCACGCTGCGTGAAGTGCTTCAGCGACTGGCGCGTGATGGATGGTTGACGATCCAGCACGGCAAGCCAACAAAAGTAAACAACTTCTGGGAAACCTCGGGGCTGAACATTCTTGAAACGCTGGCGCGCCTCGACCACGAAAGCGTACCGCAGCTCATTGATAATCTGCTCTCCGTGCGTACCAACATCGCGACGATCTTTATTCGTACCGCTTTCCGTCAGCACCCGGAAGATGCGCTTGCAGTGCTGGCCAGCGCAAACGAGGTCGAAGATCATGCCGATGCCTTTGCCACCCTCGATTACAACGTCTTCCGCGGTCTGGCGTTTGCCTCCGGCAACCCGATTTACGGTCTTATCCTTAACGGGATGAAAGGGCTCTATACCCGCATTGGTCGTCACTACTTTGCCAATCCCGAAGCGCGCAGTCTGGCACTGGGTTTCTACCATAAGCTCAGCAAGCTCTGCACCGAAGGGCTGCACGATCAGGTTTATGAAACCGTGCGTCGCTACGGTCATGATTCCGGTGAAATCTGGCATCGCATGCAAAAAACGCTGCCGGGCGATTTAGCGATTCAGAGTCGCTGAAAGAAAAACCTCTCAAGTGAGAGGTTTTTTTTCGCCCGATAAGCGAAGCGCCACCCGGCAAAAAACATTACAACGTATTCAACCGCGCCGGGCAACGTTCCAGCAGTTCTACGCTGCCGTCCTCATTCTGCTGTTCCAGCTGCACGTCAAAGCCCCACAGGCGGTGAACATGCTTCAGCACCTCTTTACGTCCTTTATCCAGCGGCGCGCGGTTGTGCGGGATATAACGCAGCGTCAGAGAACGGTCACCGCGTAAATCGACGTTCCAGACCTGAATATTGGGCTCAAGGTTGCTCAGGTTGTACTGAGAAGAGAGCCGTGAGCGGATCTCGCGGTACCCCTCTTCATTATGAATCGCAGAAATCTCCAGGTAGTTGTTACGATCATCGTCCAGCACGGTGAAGAAGCGGAAATCACGCATGATCTTCGGCGACATAAACTGGCTGATAAAGCTCTCGTCCTTAAAATCGCGCATCGCAAAATGCAGCGTTTCAAGCCAGTCTGAACCGGCGATATCCGGGAACCAGTACTTGTCTTCTTCCGTTGGCGACTGACAGATACGCTTAATGTCCTGAAACATCGCAAAGCCAAGCGCATACGGGTTAATCCCGCTGTACCACGGGCTGTTATAAGGCGGCTGAAACACGACGTTGGTATGGCTGTGGAGAAACTCCATCATGAACCGCTCGGTCACTTTCCCCTCGTCATACAGATGGTTGAGGATGGTGTAGTGCCAGAATGTCGCCCAGCCTTCGTTCATCACCTGCGTCTGTTTCTGC
Organism: Enterobacter sp. ZOR0014; assembly: GCF_000798855.1. NCBI lineage: Bacteria > Pseudomonadati > Pseudomonadota > Gammaproteobacteria > Enterobacterales > Enterobacteriaceae > Enterobacter > Enterobacter sp. ZOR0014. The sequence continues at coordinate 3,976 of NZ_JTLF01000103.1, forward strand.
GGATAGAAATACTGGCTGACCTTGCGCACGATGCGCAGGATCTCACGCTGCCACGGCTCCAGCAGCGGGGCGTTTTTCTCCATAAAATAGAGCAGGTTTTCCTGCGGCTCGGAGGGATAACGACGCGTCTCGGCGACGGCTTTCTCTTCCTCACGCTTCGGCAGGGTGCGCCACAGCATGTTCACCTGGCTTTGCAGATACTCTTCGCGGCTTTTCTGTCGGGCTTTCTCCTCCTGCAGGGAGATTTTCTGCGGCCGTTTGTAGCGGTCCACGCCGTAGTTCATCAGGGCGTGGCAGGAGTCGAGCAGTTTCTCCACCTCATCCACGCCATAACGCTCTTCGCAGTCGGTGATGTATTTACGCGCGAAGATCAGGTAATCAACGATGGAGCTGGCATCCGTCCAGCTGCGGAAGAGATAGTTATTTTTGAAAAACGAGTTATGGCCGTAACAGGCGTGGGCCATCACCAGCGCCTGCATGGTAATGGTGTTCTCTTCCATTAAATACGCAATACACGGATTGGAGTTAATCACAATCTCATACGCCAGCCCCTGCTGACCGTGTTTATACAGGCGCTCCGTTTCAATGAATTTTTTACCAAACGACCAGTGCGGATAGTTGATCGGCATCCCGACGCTGGAGTAAGCGTCCATCATCTGTTCAGAGGTAATCACCTCAATTTGATGGGGATAGGTATCCAGGCGATACAGTTTTGCCACCCGGTCGATTTCGGCGAGGTAGACATCCAGCAGCTCGAAGGTCCAGTCGGGTCCATCGCTCAGACGTGTGTTGTCCTTGTTCAGGGAATCAATAGTAGCCATTAGCGCGCCCTCGTTGTGGGTGCTCTCTCTGTCTGGAGAGCCTCCTTTCAAGCATAGATCAACGTGTTAAAAAGCGTGCCCGACAAGAAATTTTTTCTTTGCGATTTCCCGTTTTTGATACGGCAAAAAAAGCGACTCCTTCAGCATTTTATGCTGGTTAAAAATAAAGCTCAGCATGAGATCCCAAATTAGCACCATCCCCTGATACTGGGGGATGTGTGAGGCAAGTCACCATAAAAAAGTCGTATGTTGAATAATATTTTCAACTAGGTTATCAATCTGTAATTAGAAGATTGTTCTTTTGCACATTATGGAGTGGCTATGCGTGTTGTCATACTGGGAAGTGGTGTCGTTGGCGTAACCAGCGCCTGGTATTTAAGTCAGGCAGGACATGAGGTTACCGTTATCGATCGTGAATCCGGCCCGGCGCTTGAAACCAGTGCGGCGAATGCCGGGCAAATCTCTCCGGGGTATGCGGCGCCGTGGGCAGCCCCTGGCGTACCGCTGAAGGCGATCAAATGGATGTTCCAGCGCCATGCGCCGCTGGCCATCAGCCTTGACGGCACGCCGTTCCAGCTGAAGTGGATGTGGCAGATGCTGCGCAACTGCGATACCCGCCACTACATGGAAAACAAAGGGCGCATGGTGCGCCTGGCGGAATACAGCCGTGACTGTCTTAAGACCCTGCGCGCGTCGACCGGCATTGAGTACGAAGGCCGTCAGGGCGGCACGCTGCAGCTGTTCCGCACCGCGCAACAGTATGAAAACGCCACCCGCGACATCGCCGTGCTGGAGGATGCCGGCGTACCTTACCAGCTGCTGGAGGCCAGCCAGCTGGGACAGGTTGAGCCTGCCCTGGCGGAAGTGGCGCATAAACTGACGGGCGGCCTGCGTCTTCCTAATGACGAAACCGGCGACTGTCAGCTCTTTACCCAGCGTCTGGCGCACATGTGCGAGCAGGCGGGGGTGAAATTCCGCTTTAACACCGCTGTCGACAAGCTGCTGTCGGAAGGGGAAAAAATTTACGGCGTGAAGTGTGGCGACGAGGTGATCAAAGCGGATGCCTACGTGATGGCGTTTGGCTCGTACTCCACCGCCATGCTGAAAGGCATTCTCGATATTCCTGTTTATCCGCTGAAGGGCTACTCGCTGACCATTCCGGTGAAAGAAGAGAGCGGCGCCCCGGTATCAACCATCCTGGATGAAACCTACAAAATCGCCATTACCCGCTTCGATAACCGCATCCGCGTGGGCGGCATGGCGGAAATTGTCGGCTTCAACACCGACCTCCTGCAGCCGCGTCGTGAAACGCTGGAGATGGTGGTGGGGGACCTGTTCCCGCGAGGGGGCTTTGTTGAGCAGGCGACATTCTGGACCGGTCTGCGTCCGATGACCCCGGACGGTACGCCGATTGTTGGCCGTACGCCGTTTAAAAATTTGTGGACCAATACCGGACACGGCACGCTGGGCTGGACGATGGCCTGCGGGTCCGGTCAGCTGCTGAGCGACCTGATTTCCGGGCGCACGCCAGCCATTCCATTTGACGATTTAAGTGCGGCGCGCTATCAATCAGGGTTCACGCCATCGCGTCCACAGCATCTGCACGGCGCGCATAACTAAGGAGTTGTCATGTCCCGTCCTGTTCTGGCTCAGCTGGATCTGCAGGCCCTGAAGGAAAACCTGCAAATTGTTCGCCGGGCAGCACCTGGTTCGCGCGTCTGGTCGGTAGTCAAAGCGAATGCCTACGGCCACGGTATTGACCGTATCTGGAGCGCGCTCAGCGCCACCGACGGTTTTGCGTTGCTCAATCTGGAAGAGGCTATCCTGCTGCGCGAACGCGGCTGGAAAGGGCCGATTTTGCTGCTGGAAGGGTTCTTCCACCCCGAGGATCTGCCCTTGCTGGATAAGTATCGTCTGACCACCAGCGTTCACAGCAACTGGCAGATTAAAGCGATTCAGGATGCAAAACTCCACGCGCCGCTGGATATCTATCTCAAGGTAAACAGCGGCATGAACCGTCTGGGCTTTCAGCCTGAGCGGGTACATACGGTCTGGCAACAGCTGCGCGCCCTGAAAAATGTGGGCGAAATGACGCTGATGGCGCACTTTGCCGATGCGGAAAAACCGGACGGCATTGCCGATGCCATGGTCCGCATTGAGCAGGCGGCAGAAGGGCTGGACTGTCCGCGCTCGCTGTCGAACTCTGCGGCGACGCTTTGGCATCCCGAAGCGCATTATAACTGGGTGCGTCCGGGGATCGTTCTGTATGGTGCATCCCCGTCCGGTCAATGGCAGGATATCGCCAACAGCGGCCTGAAGCCGGTGATGTCCCTGCGCAGTGAGATTATCGGCGTGCAGACGCTGAAGGCGGGCGACACGGTGGGCTATGGCAGCCGCTACCTGGCGCAGGGCGAACAGCGAATTGGTATTGTGGCAGGCGGGTATGCCGACGGCTATCCGCGCATCGCGCCAACCGGTACGCCTGTCTGGGTGGACGGCGTCCGTACGGGCACGGTGGGGACCGTGTCAATGGATATGCTGGCGGTTGACCTCACGCCGTGTCCGCAGGCGGGCATCGGTTCACCGGTTGAGCTGTGGGGCAATGAAGTCAAAATTGATGACGTGGCCGCGGCGGCGGGAACGGTGGGGTATGAACTCATGTGCGCCCTGGCGCCGAGAGTGCCGGTTGTAACGGTGTAACGTGTTCTTATGCCGGGTAAGGCGCAGCCGCCACCCGGCATAAACCCGCTACTCTGCGTCCTCTTCCATCGGCCGCAAACCGACTTTCCGCACCGCGTTATCTTCTTTTTCGGCAACGGTCCAGATCATCCCGGCAAATTCCACCTGATCGCCGACGACCGGCGCAGCGCCAAGTCGTTGCTGGATGATTTCGCCCAGCGTTTGCTGGTTATTACCGTCTTCAGCACCTTCATCCAGACCGTAAATCAGCGCCACATCCGCAAATTTGGCGCTGGCTTCCAGAATAAAATCGCCGAAGAAACGCTGGTCCAGCGCCACCGGAGGCGACTGGCTGAACAACTTGCCCAGCGCGGGCAGATCGCGCTCGCGGCCAATCACGCACAAAATATCCCCTTCGCGAAGCCGGGTGCTGCCGGTAGGGTGTTGCAGGACATTATCGCGAAACAGCGCGGCAATCCGCGTTTCGGCCGGCATGTGCAAATCGCGCAGCGATGCCCCTACGCACCACTTGTCGGCGCTCAGTTGATAGACGAACTGTTCCCACGGGTTCTCCGGATGAATATCGAGCCCCACGCGGGACACCGGCCAGCCCACGGGCGGGACCACCACTTTGGCTTTTTTCGCCGCCCATCCGAGCGATGTCCCCTGGAACAGCAGTGAAATCAGCACCACGAAGAACGCCACGTTAAAGAACAGTCGTGCGTTATCCAGCCCGGCCATCATCGGGAAGACGGCAAGGATGATCGGCACCGCGCCACGCAGGCCCACCCAGCTGATAAAGACACGCTCGCGCAGGTTGAAGCCGCGAAACGGCAGCAGACCGGCAAACACCGACAGCGGACGGGCGAAGAAGATCATCCATGCAGACAGCAGCAGCGCCGGAATGGCAATCGGCAGCAGATCCGAGGGCGTGACCAGCAGGCCCAGCACCAGGAACATGCCGATTTGCGCCAGCCAGGCAAGACCGTCGAAGTTTTGCAAAATAGCGTGACGGTTGCGGATAGGGCGGTTACCCATCAGGAATCCGCAGAGGTAGACCGCGAGAATACCGCTGCCGTCCAGTGCGGTGGTGACGGCAAAAATCAGGATCCCGCCGCTCAGTGCCAGCAGTGGATACAGCCCCGAGGGCAGCGAGATGCGGTTAATCATCTGCTGTAACAGGTATCCCCCCGCCAGACCTATCAGTATCCCCAGGCCGAACTGCTGCAGGATATGCCACGCGAACATCCAGCTCAGCCCGGTCTCGTGCTGCTGGATCATCTCGATCAGCGTGATGGTCAGGAACACCGCCATCGGGTCGTTACTGCCGGATTCAATCTCAAGCGTTGAGCCGACACGTTCGTTAAGCCCTTTTCCACCGAGCAGGGAAAACACGGCTGCCGCGTCGGTTGAGCCGACAATCGCGCCAATCAGCAAACCTTCCATGATATTCAGATGGAAAAGCCACGCAGCCATCATCCCGGTGAGGCCAGAGGTAATTAACACGCCGACCGTGGCAAGTGAAAGCGCAGGCCCCAGGGCCACGCGGAAGGAGCTCGCCTGCGTACGCATGCCGCCGTCAAGCAGGATCACCGCCAGGGCGAGGTTACTCACCATGTAGGCAAAAGGGTAGTTATCGAATGGGATACCGCCGATGCCATCAATGCCAGCCAGCATGCCGATAGCAAGGAAAATAACAAGAATAGGTATGCCGAGACGCGATGAAAATGAACTTAATAAAATACTGCTGGTTACAAGGACAGAACCCAAAATGAAAAGGCTGATTATCGCTGCGGCATCCAATGTTCTCTTACTCCCACCTCAATGTTAACGCTGTTACTAAAACCCTAACATATTAACGTCGGTAACAGCGTTTTATTAAGGCGGTTTAACGGATTTTTTACCCCTTTATGACCGGATGGCCGCTGATGGTGAGCAGGCTTCCGCCATCATCATGCTTCAGCCTGGCGTGCGCCCCCAGCGCAAGAGTGACGGTTTGCTGCTCATGGCCGAAATCCAGCCCGGTGATGACGGGAATGTCCAGCCGGGAGCGGATGAAATCGACCATCGTTTCCAGCGAGTAGCCCGCGTCATAGTCATTGGGGGCAGCGCCGCTAAAGCTGCCCAGCACAATCGCGGACTGGCGTTCAAGAATACCGGCATGATAGAGCTGCAACAGCATGCGCTCGACGCGGAACGGATGTTCGTTGATATCTTCCAGCACCAGAATGCCGTCTTCGATGTCCGGCATCCACGGCGTGCCGATGAGCGAGACCAGCATCGCCAGGTTTCCGCCCCAGAGCTGACCTTCACACTCCCAGTGCGGTCCGTTGCCTTGCCACTCCACGCTGTAGGCAGGATTACGCAGCGCGCGCCAGAAGTGTTCCATGGTAAACGCATCCAGCTCTGGCGCGCCGAAGTTACCGGCCAGCATTGGGCCGCTAAACGTGATGACATTGTGCAGGGCCAGAAGACCTAGCTGGATGACGGTGAAATCGCTGTGGCCGCAAATCAGCAGCGGATCCTGCTGCTGGCGCTGCGCCAGACCCTGCCAGTCAATGCTCTCCAGCAGCCTGCTCGCCCCGTAGCCGCCGCGCACGGCAAGGACGATGCGATCCTTACCCTTCAGACTCACCAGGCTATTGATATCATTCAGCCTCTGCGCTTCCGTTCCGGCAAAACGCTGCTGGCGGCGGGGGATAATTGTCTGATTTTCTACCTGATGGCCAGATTCCAGTAAGCGCTGAACGCCCCGCTGTGCCGCGTCCTGGTTAATGCAGTAGCCCGACGGCGCGATGAGATGAAACTGAGACATGGCAATTCCTTGCTGAATGAGAAACTAATTGTCTATATCATGCCGCGTATACGCTGCCTGCTTCAAGGGCGGCGCACCGCGATGACCGGCTATAAGGATAGATGACGTGAAATTGAGATGGTTTGCTTTTTTGATTGTGCTGCTGGCTGGCTGTAGTTCAAAACATGATTATCAAAACCCGCCCTGGAACCCGGAAGTGCCGGTGAAACGGGCTATGCAGTGGATGCCAATCAGTGAACAAGCCGGGAAGGCCTGGGGCGTGAGCCCGCGTCTGATCACCGCGATTATTGCGGTGGAGTCCGGCGGTAATCCTACGCTCGTCAGCAAATCCAACGCGGTGGGACTGATGCAGCTTAAGGCTTCAACGGCGGGGAGAGAGGTCTACCGCTACATGGGCTGGAGCGGACAGCCGTCGACCAGCGAGCTGAAGAACCCGGAACGCAACATTTCCATGGGTACCGCGTATCTGAGCATTCTGGAACATGGCGTGCTGAAGGGCATAGAGGATCCGGAAGTGATGCAATACGCGCTGGTGGTCTCATACGTGAACGGTGCAGGGGCGCTGCTCAGAACTTTCTCCTCTGACCGCAAAGAGGCGATAGACGAGATCAACGGCATGGACAAAGATGAGTTCGTCGAGCATGTAGCGAAGAATCATCCGGCACCACAGGCGCCTCGTTATATCTGGAAAGTACAGAAAGCGATGGATGCCATGTAATGCCGCAAACGGGCGGCGGTTGCGCTGCCCGATTTTTTCACAGGACTTTATTTGCACGTTCCCGTGCTTCACGCTCCAGCGAGTAGATAATACGCTGCAGCTCGCGCTCAGCGCCTGGCCCGACGTTCAGGAAACGGAAGCTCAGACGCGGCGTGGTAATCGTTTCGTTTTTGCTGTCCACCACCGTGCGCTCGCTGATGGCAATCAGCTGTGCATCGAAATAAAAGCGACCCCAGCCGCCCATATCGAGCTCAATTTGGGTAAAACGCATGCCTTCTACCAGTCCGTCCGGTTTCGCTGAATCCAGCAACGCCCCCATTCCGCCCAGCGACAGGTCAAAGAGACGGAAACGAAGCTCTTTTTTGTCCGGCATTTTGGCCTTACAAAAATAGGCAGGGTGAAGCGGGGCGCTGATGCGGAAGTATTCACGACGCTGGACAAACCAGAGGTTGCCCGGAAGAGGGGTCACAAAAGCGGGAAGTCCCTGATATTCGCTCAGTTCCAGTCGCGGCAGGACAAACTCCACTTTGGCTCCATGGGTTTCGGCCATTACCGCAATATGTTCCGCTCTTAGCGCAGCGCGGTTTTCATACTCCTGGCTGCCCAGGTCTACAATCAGTCGCTCCTGCGAAACGTCAAGGATCTTGCTGATAAACTGATTATTTGACCAGCTGATGCGCAACGGCACTTCGCCTTTTTGCAGGTCGCGTAATACCCCTAATACAGCCAGCGGATTTTGCTTGAGGAACTGCTCACTGTAATGACTCACGCCGGATGGCTCCTTGATTAATGACAGACTGTCTGAGCGTTATCGGCAATCCACACTCAAACTTAATACAAACCGGTGAGTTTTTTTTTATTGCTGCATGCAAGATAAGTCGGTGAGAGGAAAATGATTTTATGCTGATGACCTATACTTACGTTAGCTGTGCAGAAGGTTTTCTGCACATGCGTTAAACCTGAAAGAGGGCATCGCTATGGGTATCATCGCCTGGATTATCTTTGGTCTTATCGCTGGCGCTATCGCTAAACTCATCATGCCGGGAAACGATGGCGGCGGCTTCATTTTGACCTGTGTTCTCGGGGTTGTTGGTGCGGTTGTGGGCGGCTGGCTGGCGACGATGTTTGGCTTTGGAGGCAACATCAGTGGTTTTGACATGCACAGTTTCCTCGTTGCTGTCGTCGGTGCCATTGTTGTGCTGGGCATATTCAGGTTACTGCGACGAGCCTAAAATGACATAGCGGCTCTCTGCGGAGGGCCGTTTTTTTTGCCTGAATCTTGATTTGTTAATCGAAATGATAATAATTGTCGTTCCGTATTGCATCTAACAATAAGACGACATTATGAACTCCTCACGTTTTACGTTATGCGCTCTGGCCGGTGCCGTCACGCTGGCATTGCAGGTCCAGGCTTTCGCCGAAGAATCTACCATCGTCGTCACGGGCTCAGAGCAGGGCAGCGCGCTGCCGGCCTGGACGAACAGCGCCACGAAATCGGCCGTTGCCGAAAGTAAAACGCCCCAGGTCATCAATACGCTTTCTGCCCCGGAAATTGAAAAGCGTCATGCGAACTCCGTGAATGAAATCCTGCGCTATGCCCCGGGCGTCTCAACCGAAGTGCGCGGTAATACCTCCTACATGAGCGAATACAAAATTCGTGGCTTTACCGTCGATCAGGAGTTCTATAACGGATTGCAGTTGCCCTATAACGTCACCGGCAATACCAAGGCTCGTATCGATCCGCTGTTGATTGACAGCGTCGATATCCTGAAAGGGCCTTCATCGGTGCTTTACGGCGGTGGTTCGCCGGGCGGGCTGGTGAATATTCAAAGTAAAAAACCGCAGCGGGAAGCGCGAACGGAGGTCGGTTTTAATACCGGTAACCGCAACCTGAAAGAGGGTTATCTCGACTCAACGGGGCAGATAGCCGACAGCGACTGGAATTACCGTCTGCTGGGCAAGGCGACGGAGAATGACGATCAGCCGCACACCACCCGGTATGAAAATTACCTGGTCGCCCCGTCCGTCACCTGGCAGCCCGACAGCAAAACCCGTCTCACGCTGGATGCGCTGGCGCAAAACTCCCCGAGCCTGACGCCGTCAAATCCGCTCCCGCTGTCTTATCTGCGCTCGAAATATGCCGATCGCCGTGATTACGCCGGAGATGAATGGAGTGGGTTTAAGCAGCGCCAGTGGATGCTGGGCTATAGCTTTGAACACGAGTTTGACAGCGGCTGGGGCTTTAACCAGAAAGCGCGCTATTTTGACGTCGATACCCACCAGCGCAGCGTCTATGCGACAGGCACGGGGAGTGAGGTTTATCAGCTCAACCGCTTTGCTTACACCACCGATGAAGATCTTAAGAGCTTCAACATCGACAACCAGGTGACGAAAACCGTTGCGCTGGGTGAATGGCAGCACCATCTGCTGGCCGGGTTTGACTATCAGAAGATGAACTCGCATTTCCACTACCGTTACGCGTCGGCCACGCCAGGCATGGACATGCGCGATCCTGACTATGCGCAAATCAGCGAAGGCGCACTGGGGCTCTACACCGCCCAGAAGAATCGCCTCAGCTATCAGCAGAACGGTTACTACCTGCAGGATCAGGTGGAATTCGGTGGCTTAAATCTGTTGGGTAGCCTGCGCTACGACGATTACCGCTCCGTCACCACCGATTACCTGAAAAACGGGGATAAAGCCTGGGTGTCGCAGGACCGCGTCACCAAACGTCTGGGCGCGCTTTACGCCTTCGATAACGGTGTTTCACCGTTTATCAGTTATTCCGAAGGTTTTGCACCGGTGTCACCGCAGGGAACGCTCACGGCAAAAGACGTCAAACCGACCACCAGCAAGCAGGTGGAAGGCGGGGTAAAATATCTGCTGGCTGAATACGCCACCACCTTTACCGCCTCAGTGTTTAACATCCGGCAGAAAAACGTTGTCACCTCCGATCCGGGCTTCCTGAATTATCGTCAGACCGGGGAAGTGGAATCCAAAGGGGCAGAGCTCTCCGCCATCAGCCGTCCGACGGACAACCTGACGCTGATTGCCAACTATGCCTACACCCATGCGATCAATACCGAAGATGATAAATACCAGGGTAAACGTCCAACCCAGGTACCGGAGAACGCTTTCAATCTGTGGGGGGACTACACTTTCGAGAGTACGCCGCTGAAAGGGCTGATGCTGGGGGCTGGGGCACGCTACACCGGTCCGATGGAAATTTCACCGGCTAACGATGCGGATAAACTGGGCGGCACCACGCAGTACGATCTGGCGGCCTCGTACCGGATGGGCGAAATCCTGCCTTCGCTGGCGGGACTTACGCTTAAGGCGAGTATGCAGAACATCACCAATAAAGAGACGCTGACCTGCTACGACGCAACCAACTGCTGGATTGGGCGTGACAGGAAGTATCAGTTAGGGGCGAGCTACAGCTTCTGACTGCCCGGTGGCGCTGCGCTTGCCGGGCCTGCAAACCCAACGCAGGCCCGGTAAGGCGTAGCCGCCACCCGGCAATACCCACTTACTGCGCCGTCGCTTTCACCGGCGCCGCCTCGTCATTCGCCGCAGGCTGATTTTCCGGTACGCTGTCACACGGTTTCTCTTTCGGGCAAACCAGATCCAGCATTTTCAGCGTCACGCCATTACTCCAGCCGAACCCATCCTGCAGCGGGTACTCGCCACCGCCGCCGCCCGTACCGGTTGTTGATACGTCATATTTCTCCACCAGTTTCTTCTCGCGGTCGTAAGTGTGCTGCACGTTCTTCAGGAAGCGCCAGGTGACATCCATCGCCACCTTACTCTGCCCGTAATTCTGCAACCCTTCCGTCGCCACCCACTGCAGCGGAGCCCAGCCGTTTGGCGCATCCCACTGCTGTCCGCTGTTGATAGTGGTGGTGGTAATGCCGCCCGGTTTCAACAGGCGCGCGGAGGTCGCCGCGGCAACTTTATCGGCACGCTCCTGCGACGCCGCCTTCACGTAGAGCGGGAAGAGAGCGGCCGCGGTAAGCTGATTACGCACCTTCTTACTCTTGAGATCGTAATCGGCATACCAGCCCTCTTTATCATTCCACAGGTGATTCTCAATGGCTTTCTGACGCGCGGTTGCCAGCGCCTCGTATTGACTCGCCGCGGCGCTGTCGCCTGCCTCCTGGCTTGCCCGCGCGAGCAGTTTTTCCATTTTAAACATCAGCGCGTTCAGATCGACGGGCACGATGCTGGTGGTGCGGATCGTGCCGAGTTTTTGCGGATCGTCCATCCAGCGGGAGCTAAAGTCCCAGCCCGAAGCCGCTGCGGAGCGCAAATCACGGTAGATCTCAGTCGCGGGTCGGTTAGGATTGTTTTTGGCGGTATTGACGTCGTCAAGCCAGGACTCGGGGCGCGGAGTATCGCGGTCATCCCAGTAGCGGTTGAGCACCGAACCGTCATCCAGCTTCACGACACGCTGGTTAGCTTGCCCTGGCTGAAGAGAATCCACCCCCTCCATCCAGTAGGCATACTCTTTTTCCATCTGCGGGCGATATTTCTTTAGCGCATCGCTGTCGTGCATCGCCAGCAGTTCCACCATCATGGAGAAGAACGGCGGCTGGGAGCGGCTCAGGTAGTAGCTGCGGTTGCCGTTGGGGATATGTCCAAAGGTATCAATCTCCCAGGCGAAGTTATCCACCATATCGCTGATTTTGTCCCAGTGGCCGCTTTCCGCGAGACCCAGCATGGTGAAATAGCTGTCCCAATAGTAGACCTCGCGGAAGCGTCCGCCGGGCACAACGTAAGGCTTCGGTAACGGCAGCAAGGAATCCCATTTATTACTGGCTTTATCGGTGGTACGCGTCAGTACGGGCCAGAGGTCGTCAATATGCTCGCGTAAACTTTGTCCTGCGGGCGGAACATACTTTTCGCCTTCCGCAGGCAGCGTGAAGTTCATCTCTACAAAGTGGCGCAGATCAAAGCTGGACTGGGTGTGCTGCATCCGGTAATCCGCCAGGATCATCAGCGGATCGCTTTTGGGGACGGCATCAGCGAAGGTTTTCTGATCGGGAAACAGTTTGGCACTTTGCACATCATTAAAGAGAGGGCCAAGTAAAATATCGGGGGAATTTTTCTGGAACGCAGGCTGTTCATCAGCATAACTCAATGTCGTCGCACCGAGCAGCGCGCCTCCCAGCGCGAGGTGCAAAAGAGCAGGGCGTAAAGTACGAGGTCTTATCATCTGTTCGTCTCCTGTATTCGCTCAGCAGCGTGACCGCTGTTATCAATCACCTGAAAACCTTAGACGAATATCGACCGCTTCGCGTGTTCAATATCCCATTTTGCGCAGAACCAGACAATTTACCGATTCGCCCGTCCAGGCCTGTCGGGAGAAATTTGTTGTGCAAATGAAATTAAAAGAATTATGCCTTTAAATAATCATATATATTGCACGTTAAAATATACATAAACCTAATGAAATAAGAGTGTGAAGTGGGTGGTCTTTATTCCCTTCATTACCGCAAGTTTTCTCTGCGCCGATCACACAAGTTAAAAATCATAATTACGTTGTGAAAAAACATAATAGCACCGTTGAGGGTATTTGGTGGAAATGGCTGTGCTCGATATTTGGGTATTCACTTTTATAATCAGGATGGATTCTATGCAATTAAAGAAAACGGTAATTCTGATAAGCGCATTCTATTCCGGCGCACTTTTGGCGGCACAACCCTCAATGAACGTGGAAGAAAAGCTGGCGCAACTGGAAGCGCAAATTCAGGAGCTTAAACAGCAGCAGGCCGCCGCGACGCAGGCTGCGCCAGCCGTTGTGGTGCAGTCGGAAGAGCCGGTGAGTAAAACCGCTCCGCCAAAACTGACGCTCTCAGGGTTTGGTGATATTAAATTTTACGGTGATGTGGAATTTAATATGGATGCCGCCAGTAAAACGGGTAGCCTCACGTCTGTTAAGCAAAGTGCTAATAGTGACTGGGCGCCGGGCGATAAAGAACGCTGGGATATTAATGGGCGTATTTTATTAGGCTTTGATGGTTATCGTAAAATGGATAACGGCAATTTCGCCGGGTTCTCCGTCCAGCCGCTCGGCGACCTCGCCGGGAAAATGTACCTGGATGATGCGGTATTCTTCTTTGGCACTGAGAATGACTGGGAAATAAAAGTCGGACGCTTTGAGGCCTATGACATGTTCCCGCTCAATCAGGATACGTTTGTGGAATACTCCGGGAATACCGCAGACGATCTCTACAGCGACGGCTATGGCTATATCTATATGCTGAAGGAGGGGCGTGGGCGAACCGACAGCGGGGGCAACTTCCTGATGAACAAGACGCTGGATAACTGGTATTTTGAGCTGAATACCCTGTTTAAAGACGGCAGCGATTTGTATGTCGACCAGCGTTATCACGGTGCAGAACTTGAGAACGACAAAAATGTGGCCTACGTGCGCCCGGTCATCTCGTGGCAGAATGGGCCGTTTTCCAGCGCGGTTGCCATGGAGACCAACCTGGTCAACAACGCTTATGGCTATCGCGACGATGCCGGGCGCTGGGTAGACCAGTCAGAGAGAACGGGCTACGGGTTCACGATGACCTGGGACGGGCTCAAAACCGATCCGGAAAACGGAGTAGTCATGAATCTCAACACGGCTTATCTGGACGCGACGGGCGAAACCGACTTTACCTCAGCTATTAATGCCCTCTGGCGTAATTTTGAGTTGGGTTACATCTATGCCCATAACGAAATCGACGAGTTTAATACCTCAACGTTTGACGCAGAGTGTGAAAACGACTGCTGGATAACCGACCCGGGCGAGTATGACATCCATACTATTCATACCTCGTACCTGATCCCGAACGTCATGAAGATGAAAAACTTCAACATCTATCTGGGCGCGTATGCGTCATGGGTCAATGCATCCCCGAAAGAGGGTGACAATAAAAATGACGATCGCTACGGTGGTCGCGTGCGCTTTAAATACTATTTCTGATGTCCTGTCAGTCGGTCAGACCTCTTCCGGGGTCTGGCTGACTTCCCGAAGCGTGCCCGGCGCATGGCCGATGATGCGCTTAAATGCCCGGCTAAACGCCGCCAGAGACCCGTAACCGAGCCGCAGCGCGACGGTTTCAATCGGTTGATTTTCATGGCGAATATACTGAATAGCCAGTCGCATTCTGAGCTCGCTGAGATATTTTGCCGGCGTCGTCCCCGTCGCCGCCAGAAACCGTTCAGCGAACACGGAGCGGGAGGTGCCCGCTTCTTTCGCCAGATCCGCCACGCTCCAGTTCAGGCCCGGCTGCTGGTGCATGGCGTAGATGGCCCGGCTCAGACGCGGATCGCGTAAGACCTGCACCCAGCCCGTCGCTTTACCACAGCCTGCTTCAACCCAGCCCCGAACAATCAATGCCGCCACCACGTCAGCCAGACGGGCGAGGATCCCGGCAAACCCGACCTGACGCGTCATGGACTCGCGCTCCATCGCGGCCAGCAGCGGATGAATTTCCGGCCAGGTGGACATCAACCGGCTGACCATCATCACTTCCGGCATCGCTTTGATCAGCGGCTGCATGCCGCCCAGCTCAAAATCCATACACCCGCTAAAGATGATGGTGTTTTCGCTCTCCGGGCAGGGCTCACAGGTAATGGCACAGACCGAGCTACAGATGGGCTCGCTGGGGAAAGCGTTGACTGGAGTGATGGTTGCCTTTTCGTCAGAGAGCAGGGCATGGGCATTACCGCCAGGAATAAACAGCGCATCGCCGCTGCTCAGTTCGAAGGTTGCACCGCTGTCCATTCGCAGCAGGGCGTTGCCGTGGCTCACAAAATGGAACTGCGCCTTGCCCGGTGCCTGATGGAACGCGACGCCAAACGGTGCACTGGCTTCAATCCGGCGGTATTTCACCCCCGACAGACGCATGCCGCGTAAAAGTTCGCTGATCAAATCGGGTGACTGTGCGGTCATGGCGTAACTCCGGACGAATAATCAATAAGTGGAGATTATATGTCATAGATCGTCCAGGGTGAACCCTCTATGCTTTTGCGACAGTTGTCACACTTTTATAACGGGAGATCAACAGATGAATGCATGTGTCGAGGCGAGAGAGGCCGTCGCGCCTGCCAAACCCGCCTGGCGAGCCGTCTATTCACTGGGGCTGGGGGTTTTTGGTTTGATAACGGCGGAGTTCCTGCCCGCCAGTTTGCTGACGCCGATGGCCTCGAGCCTGGGCGTCAGTGAGGGGATGGCCGGGCAGGCCGTGACCGCCACTGCGCTGGTGGCGTTAGTCACCGGACTGCTGATCACCCCGGCGACCCGGAAAATCGATCGTCGCTGGGTATTGATGTTTTTCTCCGTGCTGCAAATTATCTCCAGCCTGCTGGTAGCCTTTGCGCCCACTCTGCACGTTCTGCTGATGGGGCGTCTGCTGTTAGGGGTTGCCATCGGTGGGTTCTGGGCGATGTCGACGGCCACAACAATGCGTCTGGTTCCGGCGGACAAAGTGCCGAAAGCGCTGGCGGTGATCTTCTCCAGCGTGTCGATCGCCACCGTGGTCGCGGCCCCGCTGGGGAGCTATCTGGGAAGCCTGATCGGCTGGCGCAACGTCTTTATTCTCTGCATTCTGCCGAGCATGCTGGCGCTGCTGTGGCAGATCTGGGTGCTGCCGTCCATGAAACCAGAGAGTAGCGGTAGCCTTGGCACATTGTTCCGCGTGCTGCGCCGTCCTGGCATGATTGGCGGCATGCTGGCGACCATTCTGATCTTTAGCGGCCATTTCGCCTTCTTTACCTACCTGCGCCCGTTCCTTGAAACCGTCGGACAGGCAAATGTTGAAACCATTTCGCTGATCCTGCTGGGCTTCGGGCTTGCCAACTTTGTCGGCACCTCCATTGCCGGGCATCTGCTGGCCCGTAATCTGCGCCTGACGCTGGCCCTCGTGCCGTTCGGCATGGGCATACTCGCGCTGATGATGGTGGCGTTTGGTCATCTGGCGATGCTGGACGGATTACTGGTGGCGCTGTGGGGCTTTGCGTTCGGTCTGGTGCCGGTAGGCTGGTCAACCTGGCTTGCCACCACCGTTCCGGATGAAGCCGAAAGTGCCGGAGGGCTGCTGGTGGCGTCCATTCAGCTGGCGATTAGCGCTGGCGCGGCCGGGGGCGGGGTGGTGTTTGACCTCAACGGGGCCAGCGGCGTGTTTGCCGGAAGTGGTTTCCTGCTGGTGACGGCGATGGTCATTGTATTTATGGGCGTGAAGGTCAAAGCGGCGTGATTTTATGCCGGGTGGGTGCTTATCCCACCCGGCTTGAGGCTTACAGCCCTTTTTTATCCATCAGCACCGCCAGGTCCACCAGGCGGTTGGAGAATCCCCACTCGTTGTCATACCACGCCAGGATCTTCACCATGTTCCCGCCAATCACCAGCGTGGAAAGCCCGTCGATAATGGAGGAGCGCGGATCGCCCTGATAATCGCTGGAAACCAGCGGTTCATCGCTATACCCCAGAATGTCTTTCAGTGGCCCACTGGCTGCCGCACTGCGAAACGCGTCATTCACCTCTTCGGCAGTCACGTTACGGCTCAGGGTGACCGTCAAATCGACGATCGATACCACCGGAACCGGCACGCGCAGGGAATAACCGGTCAGCTTACCGTCCAGAGAGGGGATGACTTTGCCGAGCGCTTTTGCCGCGCCGCTGGAGTAGGGCACAATCGACAGCGCCGCCGCGCGTGCACCGCGCAGATCTTTTTCCGGCTGATCGTGCAGCGCCTGGCTGTTGGTATAGGCATGCGTGGTATTCATCAGGCCATGCTCAATCCCGAACTGCTGATGCAGTACCTGCGCGGCCGGAGCCAGACCGTTCGTGGTACAACTCCCGTTACTCACGACAACGTGCTGAGCCGGGTCATAGCGATCGTGGTTCACGCCCATGACGACGGTCAGATCGTCGTTCTTGCCGGGCGCGGAGATGATGACGCGCTTTGCACCACCGTGCGTGACGTGCACCGCAGCTTTTTCCCGCTCGGTAAAGAAGCCGGTGGCTTCAATTACCACATCCACGCCAGCTTCACGCCACGGAATATTTGCCGGATCGCGTTCGCTAAACACCACGATCCGCTGGCCATCAACCTGCAATGCGCCGTCAGCCGCTTCAACCGGTGCGGGCAATTTACCCAGAAGGGAATCGTGTTTCAGCAGGTGGGCGAGGGTTTTGCTGTCCGTCAGATCGTTAATGGCCACAATCTGAAGATCCGGGTTACCCAGCGCTGCGCGCAGGAAATTACGTCCGATACGGCCGAAACCGTTAATACCGACCTTAACCATGGTGCACTCCTTATCTCTGTTGTCTGGAGTCACTGTAGGCGTCAGGCCGATTGGCGTAAACGACAAAAAAGGATCAGATTACGCCATCCTGCGACAGTGGAAGCGCTGGCGGTACTCGCCCGGGGTAAGGTGGAGCTGTTTCTCAAACACGCGGCGCAGGTTAATGCTGGTGCCAAACCCGCTTTGCTCAGCAATGCGCTCAAGGGAATCACGGGTTTGCTCAAGCAGCTGTCTGGCGGCGGCCAGGCGCGCTTCGGTTACGTAGCGGGCAGGTGGAACGCCTGCGTCCCGGGTAAAGACCCGGGTGAAATTGCGCGGGCTCATCGCCACTTTCTCGGCCAGATTTTCTACGCACAGGTCGGCAGTGAGGTTCTGTTGTATCCAGGCCTGCAGGTCGCTTATTGGCCCAGACGCGCCGGACGGCTGCAGGCTATAGCGGCTAAACTGCAGCTGACCGCCGGGGCGGCGCAGGTACATCACCATATCCTGCGCCACGTCGCGGGCGAGGGTGAAACCATAGTCATCCTCCACCAGCGCCAGAGTGAGATCAAACCCCGAGCTCACGCCGCCGGAGGTCCAGACGGGACCATCCTGAATATACAGTGGACCGCCTTCGACGCGGATAGCCGGATACTGGGTTTGCATGGTCTCCAGCAACCGCCAGTGGGTGGTTGCGCGACGACCATCCAGCAGGCCGCTCTGGGCCAGCAGCATCGCGCCGCCGCAAATGGAGGCTATCCGCCGGGCATGCGGCGCAGCAAGGTGCAGCCAGTCCACCACCGCCGTGCTCTCCTGCTCGTTCATCCCGCGTCCGGTGATGATAATGGTGTCCAGCGGTTCACGCGGATCCAGTTCAGGCAGACGATAATCCGCCAGCAGATTCAGGCCGGACTGACCGTGGATCACCTGGTGCGGCTGCGTGGTGGCGATAATAATGCGGTAGCGGGGGTGCGCAAGCCCTTCCGGGTGCAGCCGGTTAGCCTGCATCAGAATGTCGGCGATACCGGCGGCTTCAAACAGCATGCCGCCGTCAGGGACGATAATTAAGATCTTCTTCATGTCCTGAAAAGTACCTTTATCACAGAATAAGTCAAGGCCGCGTGTGGGCCTCTGTTTCTGGCAAAGCAAAGCGATTTAAGTTCTTTGTCATTTCAGACGTTATCCCCGATCGTCAGGGTAGTGTCTCTGGCGAAACGGCGTCTGAAGGAATGGGTAAACGAAGATCTCTCTATTTGCATCCGCAACAGCGCGATCGCATCCACCATCTTGCCTCAGGATTTCTGTGGCGAAGCGAACTGCCCACGTGGCTGTTGATCGTCACTATTTATGCTGGCTGGTTTGCCACGCTGACGTTCTGGCAAACGCTCGGCCTGCTGCCCGCCACGCTGCTGCTTATCTGGTTTACCGCCTGGTACATGTCCCTGCAGCATGAGTTGATCCACGGGCATCCCACGCCTTTTGCCTGGCTTAACCAGCTGTTTGGCACGCTCCCGCTGGCGGTCTGGTATCCCTATGGCCTGTACCGGGATTCCCATCTGGCGCATCATCGTCACGACAGTCTGACCATCCCGGTGGATGACCCGGAGTCGTACTATTTTACAGAGGCGAGCTGGGCGCGCTTTTCCCCCTGGCAGAAGCGCATGATCCAGGCCCGCAATACCTTCTGCGGGCGGATAGTGCTGGCACCGCTGCTGGATATTTTGCAGACGCTGGGGAGCGTCGCGGCGGTCTTTCGTCAGCGTCAACGGCGGGCGATGGCGATGTGGCTGGTTCACATTGTGCTTCTGGCGGCGCTTTTCACCTGGATGACGCATACCGGCTTTTCACCCGTCTGGTTTGTGCTGGCGGTAAGCTATCCGGCGCTGGCGCTGACCAAGGTCCGTTCCTTTTACGAACATCGCGCGGCGGACGATCCGCTGGCGCGTTCCGTCATTAACGAGGCTGGGTTATTCTGGCGGGTACTGTTTTTAAATCTCAACTACCATTCCATTCACCATGATTTACCGGGCGTTCCCTGGTATGGGTTACAGACGATCTACCACCAAAACCGCGAGGCATACCGGCAGCGTAACCACGGTTTTGTAGTCAGGGGCTATGGCGAATGGCTACGCCAGTTCTCGACCCGGCCAGTGGCGGTCACCGTTCACCCCGGAAAACAAGAGGAAAGATATGAGTAACCTGCTGGCGTTTCCCATGTATGCCGTGGATCGCGCCGACACTCGCGCGCTCTGGCTGGCGGTACAACAACGTCTGGCCGACCGGGGCGTGTACGTTGAGCGTGTCCCCCGCTGGCCCGAATCGGACCTGCTGAACCACTGGCAGCAGCCGGCGCTGATTCTCAGCCAGACCTGCGGCTACCCGCTGGTCACGCAGCTCCCGGAGGTGCAGGTGGTGGGCTGTTTTCACTACACGGCAGCGGGATGCGAAGGGAGCCACTACCGCAGCGTTCTGGTGACGCGCTCGGAGGATCGGCCTCTTACGCTGGCGGATTTTCGCGGACGCCGGGCGGTCTGTAATTCTCCTGACTCGCAGTCCGGCTATCACGCGCTGCGAAAAAAAGTGGCACCGTGGGTGACCAGCGCCCCTTTCTTTTCGCAAACGTCATTCAGCGGCAGCCACCGTCAGTCGCTGATTGACGTCAAACGTGGGAAGGGTGATATCGCCGCTATCGACTGTGTCACCTGGGCACTCCTGCAGCGTCATGAGCCGGAAGCGTTGGCGGGTCTGACGGTGATTGACCAAACTCCGCTAACGCCGGGCCTGCCCTTAATCACGTCGCCTCATACACCTCCTGACACGCTTAACGCCATCCGCGATGCGCTTCACGCGCTGGTAACCGTCCCGGAGCACCGGGCGGTCTGTGATGCGGTGCTGATCGGCGGGTTTAGCGTGGTCACGCGCCAGGCTTATGCGTTATTGTCCGCATGATAAATCTCCTGCGCGTCGGTAAAACAGCGCAGCGCCAGGGAGGAGAGGGGTTTTTGCCTGCGCATTATCAGGCCGATGGGCGCCTCAATGTTCGCGTCGGCGATGGGGACTATCCTGAAATGGTTGTTTAGCGCCTCAAGCCCGTTGTTCAGCGGCATCACGGCGCAGCAAACGCCGCTCTGAACCGCCTGAATGATCTGGAACGTAGAGTCGCTCTCGAAAACGGATCTGGGTTCGATTCCAGCGGCGGCAAAGCTGGCCTCCATATGCGCCCGGTAATGCATCCCTTTTGTCAGGAACCCCAGCGGAAAATCCGTCAGGTCCTGCCAGGTCAGCGGCGTCGGGTCCAGCTGGAAATGACGAATATCATGCAGCAGGCCCATCTTCGTCTCAGGCAACTGAATAATGTCAAACAGACTGGTATCGATGCTGTTGAGATAGCAAATACCCAGCTCCAGCTGGTTGCGGCTGACGCCATCGGCAATGTGTGCAGAGGACATGGAATAGAGGCTGTAGGTCAGCTCCGGGTATTTTTGCGTCAACTGGCGGATAAAGATCATCGGATCGACGCTCGCCAGCGGAACCATCCCCAGGCGTAATTCACCCACCACCTGGCCTTTGCACAGCGCGGCTTCCGCCTGTAGTCCGTCGTGAGCGGCAAGCAGAGCACGCGCCCACGCCAGGATCCGTTCGCCCTCTGGCGTAAAACCCTCAAAGCGCTGTCCGCGCGCAATCAGCACCAGACCGAGCTCCTCTTCCAGGTTGCGGATGCGCATGGAGAGGGTCGGCTGGGTGATGTTGCACTGCGAGGCCGCTTTACCAAAATGGCGGGTCTCGTCGAGCGCAATTAAGTATTTTAACTGTTTAATATCCATGGATGACTCTTCGCGAACAGCCTTACAGCATGCGGATCTCTTTCGAGCGCAGGATGATGCGAACCGGAACGGATTTGTAAGACGGTGTACCGCTGTCCTTATCCAGATAATCGAGCGGCACCAGCACGTTGGCCTCCGGGTAATAAGCCCCGACTGAACCCCGCGCGATGTGGTATGCCACTACGGTAATGTCTTCCAGGCGCTGAACGCTGCCGGGCAGGGCGGTTTCGATATCCACGCGGTCGCCGTGTTCCAGCCCTGACAGGGCCATATCCTCTTCGTTCATAAACAGCACGTCGCGGCGGCCAAACACGCCACGGTAGCGGTCGTCCAGAGCATAAATGGTGGTGTTGTACTGATCGTGGCTGCGCAGCGTAATCAGACGCAGAACATGCTCGCCTTCGCCGCTGGCGTTCTCGTGTACGCCGTCGAATACGGAGAACATCGCTTTTCCCGTCGCCGTTGGCCAGACGCGTTTCGTTGGGGGAAGCGGCATTCGAAAGCCGCCCGGAATACGGATCCGCGCATTGTAGTCCTCAAAGCCCGGGATGGTCTGCTCGATCAGATCGCGGATACGGTCATAATCTTCAACCAGCGTCATCCAGTCCACGCGGGTCTCCTGCAGGGTGGCTTTCGCCATGCCGGCGACGATGGCGGGTTCTGAACGGAGTAACGGTGAGGCGGGTTTCAGCTTGCCGGAGGAGGCGTGCACCATCGACATGGAGTCTTCGACGGTGATGGACTGACGACCGGTGGCCTGAACATCCAGCTCGGTACGGCCAAGGCACGGGAAAATAAACGTCTCTTTACCCACCAGCAGATGGGTACGGTTCAGCTTAGTACCAACGTGAACACTCAAATCAAGGTTACCCATTGCCGGGAAGCCGTTCTCGTGGTCGGGCATCGCGACGGCAAAGTTACCGCCGAGGCAGATAAGCGCTTTCGCCCGACCGTCGATCATGGCCTGGGTCGCCTGCACCGCATCATGCCCATGGTGAGAAGGCGGCTCAAAGCCAAACACCTCTTTCAGACGGTTCAGGAAGGCCGGGGTGGGCTTCTCGCTAATCCCGACGGTACGGTTCCCCTGAACGTTAGAGTGGCCGCGAAGAGGGCATATTCCCGCACCGGGCTTGCCGATATTTCCGCGCAGAAGCAGCACATCAGCGATCAGCCGGACATTTGCCGTGCCTTTATTGTGCTGGGTAATCCCCATCCCGTAGGTAATGATGGTGGCGTTGGATTTCGCATAGGCCTCGGCCACCTTTTTGAGCGCAGCCTGGCTGAGCCCGGACTCGCGCTCAATGTCATCCCAGCGCGTCTGCGCGATATCGGCGGCAAAGTCATCAAAGCCCTGGGTGTGTTCTGCGATAAACGTGTGGTCGAGCACGTTACCGCGTTCGGCCTCCATTTCCAGCAGGTGTTTGGCCATACCTTTCAGCGCGGCGGCATCGCCTCCGGCCTTCACCTGGAAGTAGGTCGAGGCGATGTCCGTTGAGCTATAGGTTGCCATTTCAATGACGCTTTGCGGGTCAGCAAAACGTTCCAGGGCGCGCTCGCGTAACGGGTTAAAGACGATAATCGGCACGTTGCGTCGCGCCAGCTCATGAAGCGTACCCATCATCCGCGGATGGTTTGTGCCGGGGTTATGGCCGATGGAGATCACCAGCTCGGTGTTATCGAAGTCGTCCAGTGAGACGGTGCCTTTCCCGATCCCGATGGAGCGGGGTAGACCGACGCTGGTGGCCTCGTGACACATATTCGAGCAGTCGGGGAAGTTATTGGTGCCGTATTCGCGTGCAAACAGCTGGAAAAGATACGCCGCTTCATTAGAGGCTCGCCCGGAGGTATAGAACTCGACCTGGTCCGGTTCAAGCTCGCGCAACACCTCGCCGATACGTTGAAACGCCTCGTCCCACTCAACCGGTTTGAACGTGTCGCTTACCCGGTCATAGCGCAGAGGATGCGTCAGACGACCATACCCTTCCAGCTCAAAGTCAGATTTAGCCAGCAGAGAAGAGACGGTGTTTTCCGCCAGGAACGCGGGGGTAACGCGTTTGCTGGTGGCTTCCCAGGTTACCGCTTTGGCGCCGTTCTCACAAAACTGGAAGGTCGATTTGTGTTCTTTATCGGGCCACGCGCAGCCCGGGCAGTCAAAACCATCAGGCTGGTTGGTGCGCAGCAGCGTGGCGGGGGCATCAAAGGTATCCATCTGGGTTCGTACCGCAATGGCTGTCGCTTTTAGCGCACCCCAGCCGCCGGCAGGGCCATCATAGTGTCTGATACCGGGAACTGAGCGTCTTTTCTTGTTCATACCTACTCCTGACTTGTTCGGTCATACCGCGCCTGCGCCCGTCAATCCACTGCAAAGGGCAATAAGTTCAAGCAATGAGGGTTGGGTGGGGAAGTGCACGCGACGCAACATAATTGCTTATCTTAAATGCTATTTATTACAGCGGCT
>NZ_JTLF01000235.1:0-17441 GCF_000798855.1 Enterobacter sp. ZOR0014
GTGGGGTCTCCCCATGTGAGAGTAGGGAACTGCCAGGCATCAAATAAGTGAAAAGGCCATCCGTAAGGATGGCCTTTTTGCGTTTCTGCGCTATACAAACTAATCCCCCAACGCCCTGCTTATACGGTAAACTACCTGCGTTTTTGCATCAGGATAGCGTCTATGAACCACTCCCTTAAGCCCTGGAATACCTTTGGTATTCAACGCAATGCTAATCACATTGTCCGTGCCGATACTGCACAGCAGTTGCTGAATGCATGGCAAAGCGCAACCGAAAAAAACGAACCCGTACTGATTCTGGGCGAAGGAAGTAATGTCCTGTTTCTCGACGATTTTGCGGGAACAGTGATCGTTAACCGCATCATGGGAATTGATGTGGAAGAGCGCGCCGATAGCTGGCACTTGCACGTGGGGGCCGGAGAAAACTGGCATCACCTGGTGCAATTTACCCTTGAAAAAGGGATGCCAGGCCTGGAAAACCTTGCGCTTATTCCGGGCTGCGCTGGATCATCACCGATTCAAAACATCGGTGCCTATGGCATCGAGCTGAAACATGTCTGTGAATACGTCGACTGCATCGAACTGGCGACTGGAACGGCTAAGCGTTTAACCGCAGAACAGTGCCGTTTTGGCTACCGTGACAGTATCTTCAAACATGAATATCAGGATCGCTACGTGATTGTCGCCGTGGGCCTGCGCCTGTCGAAGAACTGGCAGCCCGTACTGACCTACGGTGATTTAACGCGTCTCGATCCGGCTACCGCCACCCCCCGCGATGTGTTTGACTCGGTTTGTCATATGCGCATGACCAAGCTTCCCGACCCGAAAGTAAATGGAAATGCCGGAAGTTTCTTCAAAAACCCGGTGATCGACAGCGAAAAGGCAAAGGTCTTCCTTGAAGGATGGCCCGCAGCACCACATTACCCTCAGGCAGATGGCAGCGTGAAGCTGGCTGCGGGATGGCTTATCGATCAATGCCAGCTTAAAGGCACTTCAGTCGGAGGCGCTGCCGTTCATCAGCAGCAGGCTCTGGTACTGATCAATCAACATGATGCGAGCAGTGATGACGTGGTCAAACTGGCTCATTATGTTCGTGAACGTGTGGGTGAAAAGTTTAACGTCTGGCTGGAGCCAGAAGTCCGCTTCATTGGCCGCACAGGTGAAGTGAATGCCGTGGAGACCATCGCGTGAAAGACAATACCATCCCGTTAACCCTGATTAGCATCCTCGCGGATGGGGAGTTTCACTCTGGCGAGCAGCTGGGTGAGCAGCTGGGCATGAGCCGTGCAGGCATTAATAAGCATATCCAGACCCTCCGCGACTGGGGTGTCGATGTCTTTACCGTTCCGGGAAAAGGGTACAGCCTGCCGGAACCCATTCAATTGCTGAATGAAGATGTGATTCGTAGCCAGATTGGGCACGGCAATGTTGCGGTGCTGCCGGTGATTGACTCAACGAACCAGTATCTTCTGGATCGTCTGCCTGAACTGAAATCCGGCGATGCCTGCGTTGCAGAGTATCAGCAGGCCGGGCGTGGTCGCCGAGGGCGAAAATGGTTCTCGCCCTTTGGTGCCAACCTCTACCTGTCCATGTACTGGCGACTCGATCAGGGCCCTGCCGCAGCGATTGGCCTGAGTCTGGTCATCGGGATTGTCATGGCAGAGGTGCTACACGATCTGGGCGCCGATCGGGTGCGTGTTAAATGGCCTAACGATCTTTACCTGAACGATCGTAAACTTGCCGGTATTCTGGTCGAACTGACGGGAAAAACGGGCGATGCGGCGCAAATCGTGATTGGCGCGGGCCTCAATATGGTGATGCGTAACGTACAAAACGATGTGGTCAACCAGGCCTGGACGAATCTCCAGGAGGCGGGGATCGTCATCGATCGTAACATCCTTGCCGTGCGTATGATTAAAGAGTTGCGCAGTTCACTGACGCTTTTTGAACAGGAAGGACTCGCAACGTTCCTGTCTCGTTGGGAAAAACTGGACAACTTCATCAATCGCCCGGTGAAATTACTGATTGGTGATAAAGAGATCTACGGCATTTCCCGCGGGATTGACGCTCAGGGCGCGTTGCTCCTGGAACAGGATGGCGTGATCAAGCCCTGGATGGGCGGTGAGATTTCACTGCGAAGTGCCGAATAACCGAATGGGGTGAATGATGCGAAAACCCGTCTGCGCGACCCTGGCTGTGATGATGAGTTTGCTGTTCTCTCCTCTCTCGCAGGCGAGTCAGGCCTGGGAGAGTTACAAGGCGCGCTTTTTTAAACCGGAAGGCCGCATTGTTGATACCGGCAACGGTGACGTTTCGCATACGGAAGGTCAGGGTTTCGCCATGTTAATGGCGGTGGCTAACGACGATAAAGCCACGTTCGATAAGCTCTGGCAATGGACCAACAGGACGCTAAAGAACAACGAAAATGGTCTGTTTTACTGGCGTTATAACCCCGCGGAGTCCAATCCGGTCGCTGATAAAAACAACGCCACAGATGGCGATGTCCTGATTGCATGGGCGTTGTTAAAAGCCGATGCGCGCTGGCATGACAAACGCTACAGCGCCGCATCGGATGCGATTACGAAAGCATTGATTGACCACAACGTAATCCGCTATGCGGGTTACCGCGTGATGCTGCCCGGCGTACAGGGATTTAAGCTTGAGAGTGAAGTGGTCCTTAATCCTTCCTATTTTGTGTTTCCGGCCTGGCAGGCCTTTGCCGGACGCAGTCATTTGCCGGTCTGGCGTGAATTGATAAAGGACGGGAAACGTCTGCTGGGAAAAATGGGATCGGGTAAAGCGAATCTACCGACAGACTGGGTTTCGCTGGCATCCGCGGGCAAGCTGACGCCGGCCAAAGGTTGGCCACCGCGAATGAGCTACGATGCGATTCGTATTCCGCTGTACATAGCCTGGTCTGATAAACAAAGCCCGCTGCTGACGCCCTGGAAAGCCTGGTTTGGTCAGTTCCCACGGGAACATACACCCGCCTGGGTTAACGTCACGACCAACGAATACGCGCCCTATATGATGGAAGGCGGTCTGCTGGCGGTCAGGGATTTAACGATGGGTCAGCCATCCGGCGAACCGGAAATCACCTCTAACGACGACTACTATTCGGCAAGTCTGAAAATGCTGGTATGGATTTCAGCGCAACAATAACGCACTGACATCCCCCTCTCCCCACAGGGGAGAGGGGGAAATCCTTTATTGCGGATACGGTACCCAATCTCCGCCGTTCAGACGAACGTACGGTTTGTTCTGGTACTGAATCACAACAGCATTCGCGTTTTCGGAGACCTCTGCCGTTTGCGGCAGGTTGCTGGTGAGCTGATTCCAGTTCACGCTATCTTCCACAAACAGCTTCCCGTCCACGGCACGGGCAACCAGTTCTGAAATTGCCAGATAGCTGGTTGGCTGTGTAATCTCAATCGGCGCGCCCTGGTGCGGAGCCTTCATACCAAAGAATTTAATGCCCGCAGGCACGTTGGTAATGGACGGGCTTGGAATATCACGCAGACCTGACACCTGCATTCTGTCGCCTTTCAGCGCGCCACCGTGTTCAGGCACGACAACCACCATCACTTTACGGCCTGATTTTTCCAGCTCAGTGAAGAACGCATCCAGCTCGTCGAAGAATTTCTGCGCACGCACTTTATAATCTGCCGTTTTGCTCACGCCCGGGAAGTGGTTACCGTCGTGAAGCGGCAGGGTGTTAAAGAACGTCGCACTGCGCGGGTTGCTGTCTTTTTCGATGGTTTGCAGCCAGCGCTGCAGTACGGCTGTATCGTCGTAAACAGGTGAACCGTCGAAGCCGAGCAGAGTAACGGGAAGCCCGGTTTGATCCATCAGCGGCGCCTGCATGCCACCCTGTTCACGCACCTCTTTCAGGAAGTTACCGAACTGGCCGTTATGTCCCAGCATCAGATGCTGCGTAAAGCCCAGCTTCGCGAGGTTATCGAACAGATAACACTGATTCCCTGCCGGCTGGTACAGGTTTTTATGCGATGTCTGACCGCAGCTTGCACGCAGCAGGCGAATCGCTGCCGGGCCGCTGTATGAGGTGGCAGAGTTGAAATCTTTAAACTGGATATCGAAATGAGACCACAGTGGGTGAGACATTAATCCGGCTGCATCCACATCGGCCCAGGAGAGGGAACAGATGTTAATCACCAGCAGCTCAAACGGTTGAGCATCTGCCGGCAGTGCATCCGGGAATTTCGTCTGTCGCTTATCTTCTGCGGTATAGAAGCTGGAAAGCCACGCATTGAGGTTGGTGGAGGTCGGCGGTGCGGTCTGGGTTGGAATATCACCTACCACAGGCGTATCGCCTGCCGTGGTAACAGTAGCCGCTGCGCTTCCACCCGTGGTGGTCACCGTGGTGGTTGGTTGACCGGCAGGCCACAGGGAGAAGTCCGGTCCTGCCAGCGTCAGCACGTTAAGCCAGATCATAATGGCGACAACAAACACCGTGACGCGGATCCACTGCGACAGGAACAGCCAGGCCACTAGCAGGACAAAGATAGCGCCAATCATCTGCCAGTTAATAAAGCGCTCAACCAGATCAAGCATGTAGTCTGCACTGAAGCCCGCGACCTGTGACCCCTGGCTCATTATGCTGTCCGGACCCGGTAGCCAGGTATCGTGCCAGAACAGCGCAAAGCCGACGGGGATGGCTACCCAGTGACGTAAACGATGCAGCCTGATATTCGGCAACGGCATCAGCAGGAAGGCCATAAAGACCAGGTTAAGCAGGGGATGGAAATTCAGATAGCCTGCCCAGAGCAAACCAAACTTCACCAGAAAGTAAAAGTTCCAGCCGGAAAGGCCGCGCCAGTATTGCCAGAGCGGCGAGGGTGACGAAGCGGTATAGGTAGAATTAGTCATGTTTTCGGTCTGCCTTGACGTGTGATGCCCGTGTCAGTGTTCCGGCTGGTTTTACATAGCGAGGTTTTATAAACATCACTCTGGCCGTATCACGGATACGACGTATGGAATGGCGCGCATAGTAGCCAAGCGGGAAAAAGATCAGCGCACAGAATACGACCAGTTGAATAATATCGCTGATATTCATGATGTTACGTTCTCCCCATTCTCGGTTAATAAGCGATGGGGTTCCGGAACCCGACGCCAGACATGACCGTCATGTCTGGCATTGAGAATCGGTTTTGCATCGCTGGTGATCGCCAGCGGTTTAACCCATTGTTCAGGCTGAAGTGCGCGCATCTGCACCAGCTCCGCGCTGATAGCATTATCTTCGAACCAGATCATACGGTTTGAGAAAATATCCCCGGTAGGCAGGGGAAAGATGTGGTTAAGCGCGGTATCAAGATCGTTCACCCGGCAGAAGGACAAAAATAGCACCAGGCGATTGTCGCCAATGGTCATGATGTCCCCTGTACGATTCGGACGACATAAGGTGAGAGCCTGTTCAACGCGGATACCCGGAACAGGACGCAGGGCAACCATCACCCCTTTCCCGTCCGCAGGAAGTAGCGTGTTGCTCATCATATTGCCGACGGCGTCGCAGAAGTTATCCCATTTCTGGTATCCGCGCAGCTTCATCGGCTGCGTCATGGAGAGCAAGGTGGAAATGTCTTCCGGCACATGGCGGCTGAACTGCTGGCCCTGAACGCTTTCGATTAGCGTCAGGCAGCGTGACAGCGGCGCATTCCATGGAACAACCATATTTGCTCCGCAGCCAAGCAGCAGACGCTCATCGGTGGCGCGCAGGCTGGTATTGTTTTCCCGCACCACAATTTTTAATGCGCTGCCGCGCTGGCGACGTAAGGTATGAATTTGTCTCGCCAGCGTCTCAATCTGGTTATTTTGCATCAACGAGAAAACAAGGGTTGCCGCCTGGGTTGTACGAGCTTCATGAAAAAGCGCTTCGTTAGACTCAAACAGCGACCAGTTTTCCGACAGCGCGGGCGCGCCCTCTAAAACCGCAATATGGCTCAGGATGCGTTTTTCATCACTGCGCGGCTGCACAACCGTTTCTTCCTGCTGTGCCAGGTGCCATTTCCCCTCACTCTGTTTCAGGGTCAGCTGTTGCCTGGCGCTCACGCCTTTTTCATTACACCAGAAAGCAATATCGTAGAGATAGCTGCCTACCTGGTCACGCAGACTGGCCAGACCGAACAGGGAGCGATATTCACCCATTAAAAGTGAAAACAACTTGTCATTATTACTGCCGGGATTGACGACCAATAGCGTGCAATTTTGAAATTTTGCCCATTTATTGATTTTTTCCAGCCACGGCAGCAGTTTTTCAGCAGGGATATTTTGCAGGACGTTATTTGCGCATTTAAGAATCACTAAATAGTGATCCGGATCAATGGAGCACTGAACGTCGCGGGACAAAAAGTATAGACTATCCACTTCTGCTGACATGGAAAATAAGCGCACGGTTTGCGGTCCGTCGTCACTTTCCAGCGTGATAATTTTCTTCGGCTCTTCGCCCATGCTAATGACAGCCACGCGGGAATCCTTATCCTGGGCGGCAATTGTCTGGTTTACCAGACTGATGGCATCTTCATTACGGTCGGTATTAATCCACCAGACTCCACCGACTGGCATGTGGCTCAATTCGTCCCATAATGACTGGATGCCAATAGAAAATATGGAGTCCACGGTGTCCCTCTTTTCGTCTAATTTATCTGTATCTCAGTTTACTAGCGAAAGCGTAGAAATAAACCTAACATTGAAATTAAAGAACATCAGATTTAGCATGTAAATGAAATTTGTCAGGGCAGGACGCCCCGCAACTTCTGAGCGTGCGATTTTCCTCAAAGGGATGGCAGAAAAATGGATAATAACGAACCCGGAACCCCAGTCGACTCGACCCTGGGCTATACATTCCAAAACGATTTTCTGGCGCTGACGCAGGCCTTTTCTTTACCTGAAATAGATTACACCGATATTTCCCAGCGGGAACAGTTGGCCGCGGCTATTAAACGCTGGCCATTATTAGCTGAATTCGCCCATCAACAATAAGGGAGCCATTGATGGCCATACTCGGATTACAGGGTGTCCGTGGCGGTGTGGGTACCACATCCGTTACCGCGGCGCTGGCGTGGTCATTACAGCTTTTAGGTGAATCGGTGTTGGTGATTGACGCCTGCGCCGATAATTTGCTGCGTATGTCGTTCAACGTCGACTTCACTCGTGAAGCGGGTTGGGCACGCGCGTTGCTTGATGATAAAGACTGGCGGGATGCAGGGCTGCGCTATACCTCTCAGCTTGATTTACTGCCTTTTGGTCAGCTCACCACCACCGAACGTGAGAATGAAGCCGCTTATCAGCGGTTGTTTTCGCAGTTCACGCTTGCATTGCAAAGTCTGAAAGAAAAAGGCCACTACCAGTGGATCCTGGTGGATCTGCCGCACGGCGCCGGGACGTTAACCCGGCAGCTTATCGCGCAGTGCGATCATGTTCTCTCCATCGTCAACGTGGATGCAAATTGCCATATTCGTCTGCATCAACAGGGGCTGCCGCAGAATGCGCACCTCCTGATTAACGACTTACGCATCGGGAGCCAGATCCAGGACGATCTCTACCAGGTCTGGCTACAGAGTCAGCGTCGCCTGCTACCCATTGTGATTCACCGGGATGAAGGAATGGCAGAATCCCTGGCCTCCAAGCAGCCGCTCGGCGAGTACCGCAGCGATTCCCTGGCGGCAGAGGAGATCCTCACGCTGGCTAACTGGTGTCTGCTGAACTTCGCCAACGCGGCGGAGCCGGCAGGGAGTTCGGTATGAGTCGACTCGCCAGTTGGTTCCTTATCCCGCCGGTTAATGCGCGTCTGAGCGAACGCTACCGACATTTTCGTCGGCATGGTGCGTCGGCATTCAGTGCCGCGCTTGGCTGTTTCTGGATGATTATGGCCTGGATGTTCATTCCGCTTGAACATCCGCGCTGGCAGCGCATACGTGCGCACCATAATGAATTATATCCACACATTAACCCTGACCGGCCGCGGCCTTTGGATCCGGCGCGTTATCTCATTCAGGCCGTCTGGCTGGTCGTCACCTCGTCACAGCGAGAACGCCAGACGCCGCACTGGCGCAGTTTCTCCCGCGTTCAACAGCTGCGCGAGCGCTATCACCAGTGGCTGGATAAATTGCCTGACAGCGTGACCGACAAAACCAGCCATCTGGATAATCAAAAAGAGCTCGGACACCTCCACCCGGGCCTGCGGCGTTTTATCCTCGGCGTGATTGTCGTGTTCTCACTGATTCTGGCGCTGGTCTGTATTACGCAACCCTTCAATCCCCTGGCGCAGTTCACCTTCCTGATCCTGCTGTGGGGCGTGGCGTTGCTGGTGCGTCGTATTCCGGGCCGCTTCTCGGCGCTGATGCTGATTGTGCTGTCGCTGACCGTTTCCTGCCGCTATATCTGGTGGCGTTACACCTCAACGCTGAACTGGGACGACCCGGTGAGTCTGGTCTGCGGTCTGATTCTGCTGTTTGCCGAAACCTATGCCTGGATTGTGCTGGTGTTGGGGTATTTCCAGGTCATCTGGCCGCTCAATCGCCAGCCCGTACCGCTGCCGAAGGACACCACGACGTGGCCGACTGTCGATCTCTTCGTCCCAACCTACAACGAAGACCTGAGCGTGGTGAAAAACACCATTTATGCTGCGCTCGGCATCGACTGGCCGAAAGATAAACTCAAGGTCTGGATCCTGGATGACGGCAACCGCCCAGCGTTCCGCCAGTTCGCGGAAGAGGTCGGCGTCGAATACATCGCCCGTCCGACGCACGAACATGCAAAAGCCGGTAACATCAATAACGCGCTGAAGTATGCTACCGGGGAGTTTGTCTCGATCTTTGACTGCGACCACGTACCTACGCGATCGTTCCTGCAGATGACCATGGGCTGGTTCCTGAAAGAGAAAGAGCTGGCGATGATGCAGACGCCGCACCACTTCTTCTCGCCGGACCCGTTTGAACGCAACCTTGGCCGTTTCCGTAAGACCCCGAACGAAGGCACGCTGTTCTATGGTCTGGTGCAGGACGGTAACGACATGTGGGACGCCACGTTCTTCTGCGGCTCCTGTGCGGTTATCCGCCGTAAACCGCTGGATGAAATTGGCGGTATTGCCGTCGAAACGGTGACTGAAGATGCGCACACCTCGTTGCGTCTGCACCGTCGGGGTTATACCTCGGCCTATATGCGTATTCCTCAGGCCGCCGGTCTGGCGACGGAATCGCTCTCGGCGCACATTGGTCAGCGTATTCGCTGGGCGCGCGGCATGGTGCAGATTTTCCGTCTCGATAATCCACTGATAGGGAAAGGGCTCAAGCTGGCGCAGCGTCTCTGCTACGTCAACGCGATGTTCCACTTCTTATCCGGCATCCCGCGGCTGATCTTCCTGACCGCGCCGCTGGCGTTTCTGCTCCTTCACGCCTATATCATCTACGCCCCGGCGCTGATGATTGCGCTGTTTGTTCTGCCGCACATGATCCACGCGAGCCTGACGAACTCGAAGATTCAGGGTAAATATCGCCATTCCTTCTGGAGTGAAATCTACGAAACGGTGCTGGCCTGGTACATTGCGCCGCCAACGATGGTGGCGCTGATCAACCCGCATAAAGGGAAATTCAACGTCACCGCGAAGGGGGGGCTGGTGGAAGAGGAGTACGTCGACTGGGTGATCTCCCGTCCGTATATCTTCCTGGTGTTGCTGAACATCGTTGGCGTCATCGCCGGTATCTGGCGTTACTTCTACGGCCCTGAAAATGAAATCCTGACCGTCTTTGTGAGTATGGCCTGGGTCTTCTACAACCTGATTATTCTTGGCGGCGCGGTGGCGGTGTCGGTGGAGAGTAAACAGGTTCGTCGCGCGCATCGCGTTGAAATCTGCATGCCCGCGGCGATTGCCCGTGAAGATGGTCACCTCTTCTCCTGTACCGTGCACGACTTCTCTGACGGTGGTCTGGGGATCAAAATCAACGGCCAGGCGAAAGTGCTGGAAGGGCAAAAAGTTAACCTGCTGCTTAAGCGTGGCCAGCAGGAGTATGTCTTCCCGACGCAGGTAGCGCGTGTGGCGGGCAATGAAGTCGGTCTGCAACTGATGCCGTTGACCAAAAAGCAACACATTGATTTTGTGCAGTGTACGTTTGCCCGTGCGGATACATGGGCTCTCTGGCAGGACAGCTTCCCGGAAGATAAACCTCTGGAAAGCCTGCTGGATATTCTGAAGCTGGGGTTCCGTGGCTATCGTCACCTTGCAGAATTTGCCCCGTCGTCGGTGAAATTAATTTTCCGGTCACTTACTTCGCTGGTTTCCTGGGTCGTATCGTTCATTCCTCGTCGTCCTGAGCGGGATGAGGCGAAGCAGGCGGACCCGGTTATGGCTCAACAATGATGATAACGCGATGAAAACAAAACTTTCCTGGTTATGTGCAGTGGCAATGGGGATGAGTGCGCTCCCCGCAACAATGGCTAACGCAGAGCCTGATAACGCAGCGGCAACGCCTGCGCCAACAGTGCCTGTGGTCGCGCAGGCAACCGATCCGGTTATTACTGCCGCGCCCGGTCAAACAGAAAATGTCATTCCGAACCAGCCAACGGAGGGGAACACTCTACCCGCCGAGAACCCGGTTATCGGACAGGTGATGCCGGGTGTTCGGGGGGCGAATGCGCCCGTTGTCGCGGAAAATGCCCCGTCACGCGACGTCAAGCTGACCTTCGCGCAAATCGCGCCGCCGCCGGGCAGCATGGTGTTGCGCGGCATCAATCCTAATGGCGGCATTGAATTTGGCATGCGCAGCGATGAAGTCGTCTCGAATGCCGTGCTGAACCTTGAATATACCCCGTCGCCGTCCCTGCTGCCGACCCAGTCTCAGTTGAAGGTTTACCTGAACGATGAGCTGATGGACGTACTGCCGGTTACCAAAGAACAACTGGGTAAGAAAACGCAGGCGCAGGTGCCGATTAACCCGCTGTTCATTACCGACTTTAACCGCATTCGTCTGGAGTTTGTGGGTCACTACCGCGATGTCTGTGAAAACCCGGCCAGCAACACGCTGTGGATGGACATCGGGCGTAACTCCTCGCTGCAGATGACCTATCAGTCCCTGGCGCTGAAGAACGATCTCTCCGCCTTCCCGGTGCCGTTCTTCGATCCTCGTGATAACCGTCCGCTCACGCTGCCGATGGTGTTTGCGTCGTCCCCGGACGTAACCGAGCAGCTGGCGGCCACCATTGTGGCTTCCTGGTTTGGTTCGCGTTCCGGCTGGCGCGGTCAGAATTTCCCGGTGATGTATGACAAAATGCCGGACAGAAACGCGATTGTATTTGCCACTAACGCGAAACGTCCTGCCTTCCTGCGCGATCATCCTGAAGTCAAAGCGCCAACCATTGAGATGGTCAGCCACCCGGATAACCCGTACGTGAAGCTGCTGGTGGTCTTTGGTCGTGACGATAAAGATCTGGTCCAGGCGGCAAAAGCGATTGCCCAGGGCAACGTTCTTTTCCGCGGCAACAGCGTCGTGGTGGACGAGGTCAAGCCGCTGCTGGCGCGTAAACCTTATGATGCGCCAAACTGGGTGCGTACCGACCGTGTCGTGACGTTTGGTGAGCTGAAAACCTATGAAGAGCAGCTGCAGGCGTCCGGGCTTGAACCCTCGCCAATTAGCCTGTCACTGAACCTGCCGCCGGATCTGTACCTGCTGCGTACCAACGGCATCGATATCAATCTTAACTACCGTTATACCGCGCCGGCGACGAAAGACAGCTCGCGCATGGATATCAGCCTGAATAACCAGTTCCTGCAATCGTTCAGCCTGCAGAGTACCCAGGACACTAACCGACTGATGCTTCGCCTGCCGGTGCTGCAGGGGCTGCTGGACGGTAAAACGGATGTCTCCATTCCGGCACTGAAGCTTGGGGCAATCAACCAGCTGCGTTTTGACTTCCAGTACATGAACCCGATGCCTGGCGGTTCGGTGGATAACTGCATCACCTTCCAGCAGGTTCAGAACCACGTTGTCATCGGCGATGAGTCGACCATCGACTTCTCGAAGTACTATCACTTCCTGGCGATGCCGGATCTGCGCGCCTTTGCTAATGCAGGCTTCCCGTTCAGCCGCATGGCCGATCTCTCTGAGTCCATCGTTGTGATGCCAAAAGCGCCAAACGAAGGTCAGGTGACAACCCTGCTTGGTACCATAGCAACCGTTGGGGCCCAGACGGGATTGCCGGCAATTAACGTCACGTTGACGGACGATGGCAGCCAGATCCAGAACAAAGATGCTGACATCATGGTCATCGGTACGATTCCGGATAAGCTGAAGGATGATAAGCGTATCGATCTGCTGGTGAAAGCCACGGAGTCCTGGGTTAACACCCCGCTGCGCCAGACCGATTTCCCGAGCATCATGCCGGATGCGAACGATCGCCAGGCCAGCGCGCAGACGGCCGTCACCTCTCAGGGGGCGATGGCTGCGGTAGTGGGCTTCCAGTCACCTTATAACGATCAGCGTAGCGTGGTGGCGCTTCTGGCGGACAGCCCGCGTGGCTATGAACTGCTGAATACGGCGATGAACGACAGTGGTAAACGTGCCGCGATGTTTGGCTCTGTGTCGGTGATCCGTGAGTCCGGCGTCAACAGCCTGCGCGTGGGTGATGTGTACTACGTCGGCCATCTGCCGTGGTTCGAACGCCTGTGGTATGCGCTGTCTAACCATCCGGTTCTGCTCGCCATCCTGGCCGCGGTCAGCGTGATCTTGCTGGCATGGGTGCTGTGGCGTCTGCTGCGTATCATCAGCCGTCGTCGCCTCAACCCGGATGAGTAAGATGTGATGAAAGCCTTTCGCTGGTGTGCAGTAGCAGCGTTGATGCTGGCGGCGCTTCCTCTTCGCGCCGCCTGTACCTGGCCTGCTTGGGAGCAGTTCAAAAAGGATTACATCAGCGAGGGCGGGCGCGTCATTGATCCCAGTGACACGCGCAAAATTACGACGTCGGAAGGGCAAAGCTATGCGTTGTTCTTTGCTCTGGCCGCCAACGATCGCCGCGCGTTTGAGCAAATACTGACATGGACGCGCGATAACCTTGCCGGCGGCAATCTCAACGACCATCTCCCTGCCTGGCTCTGGGGGCAGAAAGACAAAGAAAACTGGGCGGTGATTGATACCAACTCCGCCTCAGATGCCGATGTCTGGATCGCCTGGTCACTGCTTGAAGCGGGCCGGTTATGGAAA
This sequence comes from Enterobacter sp. ZOR0014, assembly GCF_000798855.1. NCBI lineage: Bacteria > Pseudomonadati > Pseudomonadota > Gammaproteobacteria > Enterobacterales > Enterobacteriaceae > Enterobacter > Enterobacter sp. ZOR0014. The sequence goes on from NZ_JTLF01000235.1 coordinate 13,209, forward strand.
CATCCGGACTACACCCGCACGGGTAAGGCGCTGTTGAAACGCATTGCCGGTGAGGAAGTGGTGAAAGTACCAGGGCTCGGCGCCATGCTGCTTCCGGGTAAAGTCGGTTTTGCTGATGAAAACGCCTGGCGCTTTAACCCCAGCTATCTTCCTCCGCAGTTAGCAAGCTATTTCACCCGCTTTGGTGCCCCGTGGACCACGCTTCGTGAAACGAATCTGCGACTGCTGCTGGAAAGCGCGCCAAAGGGGTTCTCGCCGGACTGGGTGCAGTATCAGAAAAACAGAGGCTGGAAGTTAAAGCAGGATAAAGCGCTGGTAGGGGGCTACGACGCTATTCGTGTCTATCTTTGGGTGGGCATGATGAGTGATAAAGATCCTCAGAAAGCCCGATTGCTGACGCGCTTCCAGCCGATGGCGGCAAAAACAATGAAACAGGGCGTGCCGCCGGAAAAAGTGGACGTGGCGACGGGTAAACGCACCGGCAATGGTCCGGTCGGGTTCTCTGCCGCCATGCTGCCGTTTTTACAACAGCGCGATGCTCAGGCGGTTCAGCGCCAGCGCGTTGCAGACCATTTTCCCGATAACAACGCCTATTACAGCTATGTACTGACTCTCTTTGGTCAGGGATGGGATCAGCATCGTTTTCGCTTCACCGCTAAAGGTGACTTAATACCGGATTGGGGCCAGGAATGCGCAAGTTCACAGTAAATTTACTCACTTTATCGCTTGGGCTGGCACTGATGCCGCTGGCGCAGGCCGTTAACTCTCCGCAGCAGAAACAGCTGCTGGAGCAGGTTCGGCTGGGCGAGTCGACACAGCGTGAGGATTTGGTTCGTCAGTCGCTCTATCGTCTTGAACTGATTGATCCGAACAACCCTGATGTTATTGCCGCCCGTTTTCGTTACCTGCTGCGCCAGGGCGATACCGCCGGTGCGCAAAAAGAGCTGGATCGCCTGAAAGGGATCGCTCCAGGCTCCAGCGCGTATCAGTCCTCACGCAATACGATGCTGCTTTCCACCCCGGATGGCCGACAGCAGTTACAGCAGGCGCGCTTGCTCGCCACGACAGGGCACACTCAGGAGGCGATTGCCGCCTATGACAAGCTCTTTGACGGCAACCCGCCGGGTGGCGACGTGGCGACGGAATACTGGAATGTGGTGGCGAAAGATCCTGCCCGCCGCAATGCGGCCATTAACCAGCTGAAAAAAATTAACAGCAGCAGCCCCGGTAATACGCAGCTGCAGACGACGCTTTCCCAGCTCCTGTTCCAGAGCGGGCGCCGTGATGAGGGCTTTGCGGTCCTGCGGGAGATGGCTAAATCGACCGGCGGCCGCAGCCAGGCGTCTGACATGTGGTATGAGCAGATCAAAGACCAGCCTGCCAGCAGCGCCAGCGTCAGCGCGTTGCAAAAATACCTGAGCGTTTTCAGCGACGGCGATAGCGTCGTGGCGGCGCGTGCCCAGCTTGAAGCGCAGCAAAAACAGCTCGCAGACCCGGCCTTCCGGGCGAAAGCGGAAGGTCTGGCGGCAGTGGATGCCGGGCAGGGGAGTAAGGCGGTTGCGGAGCTGCAAAAAGCCGTCAGCGCCAACCATGCTGACAGTGAAGCGGTGGGTGCCCTGGGACAGGCTTATTCCCAGAAAGGCGATCGTGCCCGCGCGGTGGCGCAGTTCGAAAAGGCCATAGCCCTCGACCCGCAGAGCGATAACCGGGGTAAATGGGACAGTTTGCTGAAGGTCAACCGCTACTGGCTGCTGATCCAGCAGGGCGATGCGGCGCTCAAGGCGAATAACCCGTCACAGGCGGAACGTTACTATCAGCAGGCACGTAACATCGACAATACCGACAGTTACGCGGTGCTGGGCCTGGGTGATGCCGCGGCGGCACGTAAAGATAACGATGCGGCGGAGCGTTATTATCGTCAGGCGTTGCGTATGGACAGCGGTAACAGCAATGCGGTTCGCGGTCTGGCCAATATTTACCGCGCACAGTCACCGGAGAAAGCCTCGCAGTTTATCCAGTCGCTTTCTGCCAGCCAGCGCCGGAGCATTGATGATATTGAACGTAGCCTGACTAACGAGCAACTGTCTGCCCAGGCCGAACAGCTGGAGAATCAGGGGAAATACGCCCAGGCAGCAGAAATACAGCGCCGCCGTCTGGCGCTCTCGCCAGGCGACGTCTGGATAACGTATCGTCTCTCGCGCGATCTCTACAGCGCGGGCCAGCGTAGCCAGGCGGACACCCTGATGCGCCAGCTTGCCAGCCAGAAACCGTCTGACCCGGATCAGGTGTATGCCAACGGGCTCTATCTCTCCGGGAACAATCAGGACCGGGCCGCGCTGGCGCATCTGGATACGCTGCCGCGTAGCCAGTGGAATGGCAACATTCAGGAACTGGCCGACCGTCTGCAAAGTAACCAGGTGCTGGAAACCGCCAACCGCCTGCGCGACAGCGGTAAAGAGCAGGAGGCGGAAAACCTTCTGCGTCAGCAGCCGACCTCTACCCGTATCGACTTAACGCTGGCCGACTGGGCGCAGCAGCGTGGCGATCTGGAATCGGCGAAAACCACGTACAACGCCGTCCTGCAGCGTGAGCCGCAGAACGAGGACGCGATCCTCGGTCTGACCGAGATTTATAGCGCGCAAGGTAACAAGGACGCTGCGCGTGCCGAGCTGGCGAAACTGCCTGCCGCGCAGAATGGCGAACCGTTATCCCTCAATATGCAGCGTCGGATCGCGATGGCGCAGGCGGGGCTGGGCGATTCCGCCGCCGCAGAGCAAACCTTCAACAACATCATTCCGCAGGCCAAATCGCAGCCTGCCTCAATGGAAAATGCGCTGGTGTTACGTGATGCCGCGCGCTTCCAGGCGCAGAACGGTCAGCCTCAGCAAGCGCTGGAGACGTATAAAGACGCGATGGTGTCATCAGGCATCACGACGACCCGTCCGGTGGACAACGACAGTTTCACCCGTCTGACGCGTAACGATGAAAAAGATGACTGGCTGAAGCGCGGCGTACGGAGTGACGCCGGTGATTTGTACCGTCAGCAGGATGTTAACGTCACGCTGCAGCACGATTACTGGGGCTCCAGCGGCACGGGGGGCTATTCCGATCTGAAAGCCCATACCACCATGCTCCAGGTCGATGCCCCGCTCTCTGATGGCCGCATGTTCTTCAGAAGCGATTTGGTCAATATGGACGCCGGTTCATTTGATAACAATAACGGTACGTACGACCCTAAATGGGGGACCTGCTACGAAACACCGTGTAGCGGCAGCACCCATCAGAGTGACAGTGGCGCCAGCGTCGCCGTCGGCTGGCAGAATAAAACCTGGTCGATGGATATTGGTACCACCCCGATGGGCTTTGACGTCGTCGACGTGGTGGGCGGCCTGAGCTACAGCAGCGATCTGGGTCCCATCGGTTATACCGTCAATGCCCATCGTCGGCCAATCTCCAGTTCACTGCTGGCCTTCGCCGGGCAGAAAGATACCAATACCGGCACCACCTGGGGCGGCGTACGTGCGACCGGGGGTGGCGTAAGCATCAGCTATGACAAAGGTGAGGCGAACGGCGTCTGGTCAAGCCTGAACGCAGAAACGCTGACGGGTAAAAATGTGGAAGATAACTGGCGCGTCCGCTGGATGACGGGTTACTACTACAAGCTCATTAATAAAAACAACGAGCGCCTGACGGTCGGCGTCTCCAATATGCTCTGGCATTACGACAAAGACCTGAGCGGATATACCCTGGGTCAGGGCGGCTATTACAGCCCGCAGGAGTATGTCTCCTTCGCACTGCCGGTGACCTGGCGTAAACGCACGGAAAACTGGTCCTGGGAGCTGGGCGGCTCTGTCTCCTGGTCACACTCCAAAACCAAAGATGAACTGCGCTACCCGATTCAGAGTCTGATCCCGACCGATGAACCCGGCCGCTATACTGACCGGGGGGCGATGGAAACCGGCAGCAGCAGCTCCGGCACGGGTTATACCGCACGGGCGATTATCGAACGCCGGGTCACGTCCAACTGGTTTGTGGGCATGGGCGTGGATATTCAGGAAGCGAAAGACTATACCCCAAGCCATGCGCTGATTTATGTGCGTTACTCTGCCGCAGGCTGGCAGGGCGATATGGACTTACCGCCGCAGCCGCTCATTCCTTACGCGGACTGGTAATCGGATTTTCCTTAATCCATTTGTAAGTCTCTCTTAATAGCACAGCAATCGGGTATACTCA